>JAFVXP010000008.1 GCA_017501055.1 Clostridia bacterium
CAGACCTCAGTTCTACTTCAGAACTACCGACGTTACCGGTATCATCAATCTTCCCGAAGGCGTTGAAATGTGCCGTCCCGGCGACAACGTTGACATGAAGGTTGAACTCATCGCTCCTATCGCTATTGAAAAGGGTCTCCGTTTCGCTATTCGTGAAGGCGGCAGAACCGTTGGTTCGGGCGTTGTTATCGACATCGAAGCATAATTCGACACGATAAAAACTTCATAAATAAAAGAGCAGGTCTTTGACCTGCTCTTTTTGTTAGGACCCCCGCATAACCGTGTGTTTTGCGGGGTGATTTTGTGGGGTAATTTTGTTATTTGAAATTGGATTCGTTTCTCTTTTCCTCAATCCATTTTTGGGTTTCTTCAATCTGCATTTTAGAAAGCTTTAACCCTAAGCTTATGCCCCAATATTGTGCTGTCAGCAGAATGATAATAAAAATTATTCTATCCATTAATGATTCATAATCGGAACTAAAATAAATTATCGTAGTCAATGCCGGCGGCGTCAAGTAATATATCCAACGCATATTAGCTGCTTTGATACATTCATCTTCTTGGATTTTCAGAAATTCCGAGAAATTCAACTCTCCTTTGCCTTTTCGAACGTTGCGTTTGTTGAGTTTGTCGAACTTCTTTTGCATTATCTTATCAAGGTCTTTTGTGTATTCTTTGCTTGCGACATCAGCAATAGAAACCTTTTCTGCTTTTCGTTCTTTTCTTCGCTTGTTTTTGAAGGTATAATAAAGAGCCAAATACAAAATACACATGAGCGGCGGAAGCCAAACAGGGCAGGAAAGAAGTGGAAATTCACCTTTTGCTACAAGAACAAACGAAACCGCAAGGCAAACGCAACTCGAAAGGACAGAAAGCGTTTTTAATAACGTGATTTTCAATTTTCTGTATTTGAACATTAATTTGCAAAGCAAAAAATTGGCTGTATACCCCACCAAGAGAGAAAATACCATAATTGATGCAAAAAGAAAAATGTCGGAATCTACCTTTCTTGCCCAAAAGCTTATATTTTCTTCGGGGTCGGGGACCAAGTCGAAAAGAGAACAAATTAATTCAAAAATCACGAAGATTTTTAGCGAACCCAAGAAGTCAACAAGCTTACTTTTCACACCAAGATCAAAGCAAAATGTTTTGCAAAAGTTTTCTAAATCGTTTCCGACGATTTTGCGAACGGGCTTTTCATCTTCTTGTGCGGAAATGAAAATATCCAAAAGCTCGCCCAATCGCTCTTCGCGAGAATCAACATCAATGTTTTGAGCCAATATATAGAGCTCGATTTTATCGAAGGTTTCTTTATATTCGCCGTGCAAATTTTCTTTATATAATATATAACTATCTCTCATTATGATTCACCTCGAATAAAATCGCTTCTGCAGAAGAAGTAATCTTTTTGTAGTTGTTTTTGAATTCGGAAAGAAAATCTTCTCCCGCTTTTGTGATTGAGTAGTATTTTCGAGTAGGTCCGAAAGGGGATTTTTCACGACGACAGCAAACAAACTGCTTTTTCTCCAAACGAGTTATTATTGGGTAAAGTGTGCTCTCAAAAACATTGTCGAAACCCAAATTTTCAAGCTCGGAGAGTATTTTATATCCGTATGTTTCTTCTTTTGAGATGATGCTTAAAATACACCCTTCCAAAATCCCGCGCAATAATTGGGAATCGTCCACAAGAGCTACTCCTTTCCGAATATTGAGTTATTAATTATATAATAACACGCCTACTACGCGACGTCAAGTAGTAAAAAGCCCCCTAATAAAAAACTCTTGCATTTTCCGATAAATAAGTATATAATACCCATACCGACAGTTCGCTTGTACCATCCTGTCGTTAAACAAAACCAGGGCTAATAATATTGTGATAGTGCCCTGCTTTTGCAGGGCTGTTTTATTGTCGGGGTCCCTTTAATACCCCTACAAAACTTCGTTTTGCAGGGAACCCGTCGTTAGACTTCTTGGGGTAATTGTTGGAGGAATTGAATGAAAAACTCGGTTCGGGGTCTGCGGACCTGGATAGAAAAAGAAAGGGAAGAAACGGCGGTCTTGCTAAGGTCGATTCCCGCAACGGTCGTCACGCTTTTTGTCGTAAGCGTAATCTGTATGAACCTTCTTGCAAACAAAACGCTGTTTATGACCGATTGGATCGCACTCGACGGCGGAATTTTGATCTCGTGGCTGTCGTTTATGTGTATGGATATAACCACAAAGTATTTCGGCCCGAAGGCATCGAATAAGATTGCTATTCTTGCCTCGGGAATAAATCTTATGACCTGCCTTATATTCTATATCGCAAGCGTGATTCCCTCGACAGCCGACGATTATACGGCACTAAACGGAATCCTTGGCGGAACTTGGTTTATTCTGCTTGGCAGTACGGTTGCTTTTCTTGCTTCTGCTGTTATAAATAACTTTTTAAACTGGACGATAGGCAAGGCTTTTAGGAATAACCCAGACGGCAGGCTTGCATTTGCGGTTCAGACCTATGTTTCCACCTTTGTGGGACAGTTTTTGGATAACCTGATATTCTCGGTCATAGTGTTCGTTGTGTTTGCACCGATATTCTGGGACGGCTTCCACTGGACGTTGATTCAGTGTATAACCTGTGCGCTGACGGGTGCAGTGGCAGAGCTTATAATGGAGATGATCTTCTCACCGTTCGGATATAGAATCGTTACGAAATGGAAGGAACGCTCGGTGGGACGTGAATATCTTGAAAAGGAGAATTTATTATGAAGGTTTTAATAACGGGTACTTCGCAGGGGATCGGAAAGGCAATAGCCGAAAGATTTTTGCAGGAAAGCTTTGAGGTTATCGGCTTTGACCGTGCCGAACCGACGATAGATAACAAAAACTATAAGCACTATAAAATCGACGTGCGTGATTATGATAATTACCCCGAGATCGATGGCGTCAATATCCTTATAAACAACGCAGGCACGCAAAACGAGGATGATATAGAGATCAATCTCAAATCACTTATAAAAATCACGGAAAAATACGGTGTGCAGGAAAATATTTGTTCAATATTGAATATCGGCTCCGCAAGCGGTCATACCGGCTCCGAATTTCCCGAATACTGTGCAAGCAAAGGCGGTGTTGTTTCCTATACGAAAAACGTCGCAATGCGTGTTGCACCCTTCGGCGCAACCTGCAATAGCCTCGACCCGGGCGGTGTTCTAACTCCGCTTAACGATTGCGTAATTAACGATAAAGAGCTTTGGGCGCAGATCATGGACGAAACACCCCTTAAAAAATGGGCAACCGTCGAGGAAATTGCCGAATGGGCATATTTCCTAACGGTAAAAAACACCTTCTGCACGGGACAGTCAATTATTGTTGACGGCGGTGAATCGATCAACAGAAGATTTATTTGGAAGGATTGAGGGTGAAGGATAAAGGAAAAGAGCAAGCGTTTGCTTGCTCTTTTTTGGTGAAGCATCGACTTCGTCGACGTGAAGCATTGGCTTCGCCAATATGAAGCGCAGTCGCTTTGCGAATTCATGAAGCAAAGCGTTCCTTATCGTGCCGGAGGCACACTTCATTAGCGAAGCGTCTTCATTAGGCGTAGCCGACTTCATGTTCCCGAAGGGAACGTTTCGTTCCGCCAAAACAAAAAACCACCAATTTGGTGGTTTTTGTTTTGGCGGAGAAGGAGGGATTCGAACCCTCGAGGCGCTATTAACGCCTACACGATTTCCAGTCGTGCGCCCTCGACCAGCTAAGCGACTTCTCCGTATTGTTATTCGTTTTTCGCCTCTTTCGGTACTTCAACCTCAAAGCGCTTGGTTATTATATCACAGTTAAATATAAATGTCAACACAAATTTATTCTTTTTTCCTGTCTTTATTTGTCTTTTTAGTATTTTTTGGCAGAGAATACATATAATAATTGCAAATAATTCGGTTATTGGAGATCATCAATGCTGCCGAACGAGCCTTACAAGAAATTTGCCGTTATAACAATGTATACCGCCGTCATCTTGGCGGTGTGCTATATAGTTTTCCGCTATCTTTGGGGTGCTTTGCTCCCGTTTTTTATTGCGTATATCTTTGCGGAATGCTTTCGTCCCGTCGTGCGCTATTCCGAAACGCACGATAGGTTTCCAAAGCGTTTTTTCGTTCTTTTTGTCGTTATTCTTGTTACAATAGTCCTTGCTTTTTTGGTTTTTGCGGTTATAAAAAGAATCCTCTTTGAAATAACCACGCTTGGCGAAAATCTAAAATCGGTCGTCTACCTAATGCGTACCGACGACGGCTATGCTGCCGATATGATAGAAAGGATAAATTCATATATACCCTTTTTCGACGTTAGGGAAAGACTTTGGGAGATGCGTGCAAACCTCGATGAAGAGCTTCTTTCTATGACACTTTCCTTCGGCGAAAAGATCTCGGGGGATATAATCTCCTTTATAGGAAGTGCGGCGACGTTCGTGCCGAAAGCGCTTCTCGGCTTTGCCGTGGTAATTATATCGACCTATTATTTCGCCGTTGACCGTGTTCGGATAAACTGCTTCTTCCTCTCGCTGTTCCCTAAAGACGCTCGGAGATTCCTAAAAAAAGGGAAGGACGCACTTTCGGAAACGGCAGGGAAATACCTTAACGCATACGGATTGTTGTTTCTCATAACCTTTTCAGAGCTTTTGGTTGCCTTTTTGATACTTGGGCTTGACTATTCCTTTGTCTTGGCTTTGTTAATATCTATAGTTGATATACTCCCTGTGCTTGGAACGGGAACGGTGCTTATCCCCTGGGCAATCGTCGCTCTCCTTGCAGGCAAATATACTCTCGGCACGGGGCTTTTGATAACCTATGCGGTAATAACCGTAATACGGCAGATACTGGAGCCGAAGATCGTCGGCAAATTTATTGGACTTTCACCCCTCGCATCGCTTGCAAGTATGTATATCGGGCTTGAATTAATGGGCATCTTGGGAATCTTCCTTTTCCCTATAGGCGCAATAATCATAAAAAGACTTCTTGTTTATGCCACCCAAAGAAGTCTAACGACGGGTTCCCTGCAAAACGAAGTTTTGTAGGGGTATTAAGGGGACCCCGACAAGAAAAAAATACTGCCTGATCGAAGGCAGTATTTTTCGTTATGTTTTTTCGTTCTCGCTCAAAATCGAAGCCTAAACTAATTACGGCAATCGACAAGCGAAACCGAAACAATATCCGGCACGTTACCGAGTGCGGCAACAAGCTTTTGATAGGAACGGGGAAGTGCAATTTCATAGATTACTTCGGTATAATCACCGTTCTGAACAAGCGAGCTTAGACGGTTTTTAATTCTGTTCGAACCGAGAATCTTTGATGTATATTCAATAGCAGTATCGTTAGAAGCACGTACAACAAGAAGATAGGGTCTTGCGCCTGCGGAGGAAAGCTTGAGAATAATAAACGCCGCAAGTCCGATGAAAAGACAGCCGATGATGGTTATCTTGTAGAAATGTGCGCCTGCAGTGATACCTGCCGCAACCGCCCAGAAAAGAAATACCGTGTCGGAAGCATCTTTAATTGCGGTACGGAAACGGATTATCGAAAGAGCACCGACCATACCAAGCGAGAGCGCAAGGTTTGAGGTTATGGTAAGAACGATCATCGCAGATATGGGGGTTATCAATATAACTGTAACCTCGAACGTGCGGTTTCTCGAAATACCTTTAAGCGTCAGACGGTAGATGAGCAGGATAAAAAGACCTGCAAGGAAAGCCACACCAAGAGCAAGTGCGATGTCGATGAGAGTTATGTCCGAAGAAAATCCTTCAAGCACACTCTTTTTAATAGCGTCAAAAATACTCATTTTAATTCTCCTTTACGGCAAAGTGCATATTTTGAAACCGAAAGCTGAAGCCCGAAAGCCTTACAGCTTCTTCTTATAAACGCAGGACAGCGTTGCGAATATTTAATCTCCATAATAACCTCGTTTCTCGGCAACGAAGGTCTTACGGGCAGGTTTGCACCGAAAAGAGAATCCTTTTCGGGCGGAAGGGAATCTATCATCGTATCAAACGTGACACGGATCCCAAGCGACGGCATAACGTATGCCTCACGGTTATATTTGACCGAAACGACGGGTCTGAACGCCTTTGTTCGCATTTCGGATACCAAGCCGAAGCATTCGCTGTTTTCGTCGATGCTTTCGTTTGAAAGAATCTTGTCAAGCTCTTCTTCGGTGAGCATTGCGGAATGCTTTTCAGTAACGATACCTCTTTTTGTTTTACGTTCAAGCTTTATGATCTTCTTTTCGCCGTTGTAGGTACGTATACGGAACTTGATATGAACGGGGTTGCCGTCCTCTTTTTCAATCAGAGCCGTATCGAACGGGTCGTCAAAATAGAGGGAGCATATCGAATATTTACCGTCGATCCCGTTTTTATCAGGGGTTAAAAGCTGTTTAAGTCTGCTTGAAATTTTTGAATATTCCGAAAGGGTGATAAGATATTTTTCTTCTCTTCGTTCTGCCAAAACAATATCCCCCTTCTTATACCTTAAATCCGTATTCACGCATTTTTTCGTCAGAAAGCGAAAATTTGTTTTTGACGTGTGATATAACGTATTTTTTTCTTGCCTTTATGAAGGATTCAAGCGACGATACGGAGGTCTCCCATTTGTCATAGCTCTTTTCCCAGCGGTCACATTCCTTTTTCATATCGGGCTGTATCATTCCCTTATATTCGTCAATATAAGGAACTACAAGCTCGGGTGTCCAAACGTTTTCGAGCTGGTAGGCAAGCTTTTCAAGAAACATCTTTTTAAAATCGGGGTTTTTGAGAAGTGAATTTACAAGACGGGTCGAAAAGTTGTTTCCGCTGCCCGTACCGTTGGGGTCGAGATGGTCGGTGACGGTATCGGTCGAAGCCGAACGGAACGCATGGTCAACGTCATACATGATCCAACGCCATTTTCCGCCCTCGTAGGTGAAATAACGTATATTACCGTTGTCGGTGTTGCCGATAATCATTTCCGCAACGATATAGTCTGCATAGTTCTCAACGTCCATAAGCGAGCAAACGTGGTCGTAATGCTCCTGCTTTGACAGATCGTGGTCCCAAGCATAATTCACGAGAGCTTTGTAATCCTCGTTTTTATGGCCGTTTGCGACAACGACCTGCGCTTCCTCGGGAGCGACGTTGTAATGACCTGCAACGTAGTTTTCGTTAAGCTTTTCACGGATAAAGTATATGCCCCAATATTCGCCGTTAAGATACACAACGACGGGACGGTTGTTTTGAATATCAATGCCGAGATGCTCGTTTGCAATCTTGGTTATCATTGCGTCACGCATTGACGACATACGGAAATCCTGTCCCGTATTTCTCAAAACGAAGGATTCATACACGTCAAGGGGATCGTCCTCAAAAAGCTGATATTCAAGGTCGCTGTTGCCGTATGCTTTTCTGAAAAATACAGCGAACGATTTTTTGGGAAGTGCTCTCGAAAGACCTCCGAAGATTCGTATTCCGCAATTTTCGGAAAACCCGCCGCCGTCTTTATCAAAGAAGGAAACGGTAGCCTCCTTTTCCCAACGCTGATAGTAGTTTGCGCCCTCGTAGGGAAAATCGGCGTCGGCTCTCGGTCCGGTTGCATAGATGCCGCTGTAATGGTCAAAAAGATTTTCGGGAGTGGTGACTATCGTGACAGTCTCAAGCTTGTCGTTTTCGTTTATAACGTAGGTAAGGTTGCTTATATCGCTTGTGATCTTGCCGTCTGCAACCGCAAAACAGCGTATAACAGAGGTTTTGGTCAAACGTATGGGTTCTGTATAGAGTGTCGATTCTGCGTTGGGTACGCTGCAATCGAGCGTGTAATAGATATTGCCCTCGCCCTTAAGCTCGATAGTGATCTCGTCTTCATCATAAACACCCTGAGGGAGCGAGGCTGTGGGTGTTTGGGTTACAGAGCTTGAGCTTTTGGAGTTCTTTGCGTTGGGTGTCGCTTCTGCAAGAACCGCAAAGCCGTCACTTCCGTTTGCTCTGCCGTATGAGGTGTTACTGCTGACAGAGGGAATCGTCATACAATCGATAATTTCGTCACCCTTCGACAGGCAGACCGTTTCACCCTTGGAGGCTAACGAGAAATCAAGAACCGTGTATCCCGACGGGGTGTTCACACCGTCGCTTGAAAGTATAATTACGGTATAACCGTTTGCGGGAATCTTAACTCCGTCAAGAGGGCCCTTTCTCGGCTCTTCAACGTCGTCGGAGAGGAAATAGCCCGTCAGGTCGATCTCCTTGTCCGTGCGGTTGTGAAGCTCTATAAAATCGTGGAAGGTCTTGTATGGACCTGCAATATATTTTGCGTTAAGTGCAACAGCTTCGCTTATCTCGACCGTGCTCGGCCTTGAATCCTTCCAATATGCCTTAATTCCGTCGGTATCGTTCGGGAATCCTATAGATATCGAACCCTTAACGTAAATAGCCTCGTTGTTGTCAACCTTGCGTATCTTCGATTTACCTTCTCCTACGGGAGCGCAGGAAACGGGCTCCGAAAAACGTCTTTCGGGCGTTGTAAGATATAGAGAATCACCCGAGGAGAGCGCAAAACCGCAAATATTATCGCCAACACCCTTTTCTGCATAAAGGACCATACATTCGTTTGGCTTCAAAACCTTTTCGGGGAGCGCAAAACGGAAGGGATCGCTTTCGGAATCGCTTATAAACCAACCCTTTGTCGAAACCTCACCGGAAGAGATATTCATAATCTCGATAACGTCACGAAGCTTTCCGCCGTATGCGGTTTTGTCGGAAGAAAGGAGAAGCTCGTTAATAACAAGCGGTGCACTTGTATCTATTCTTAAAAGTTCTAGATCCTCTTTACCGCCCTCGTTGTTTTCAAATCCGGGCGTTGCGTACATCGTTTGGTATTCGATTCCGTTTTCACCTTCAATACGTGAAAGCGAGCAGTTGCTTGCGCAGATCGGGACTTCCTGCCAATCGTTTTTCTCGCCTATCGACAAAACCACTCTTTCACCGACAGAAAGACGGAAGTTTGTGTGGAATTCGCCTTTTTCGGTAAGAATATCCTTTCCCGATGCAAAAACCGTTACAATCTCGCCCGGGGCAAGAGTTTTATCGGGGAGCAAGCATTTATTACGTTCCGAAACGGTATCGGAAATGAAATAATTTGAAAGATTTATAGGAGATTTTGAAACGTTCTTAAACTCAATAATGTCGGTAAATTCACCTTGAAAGTCTGCAATGACCGAGCCGTTTTCTGTAAGTATCTCGTTAATGACGAGTGACATATTGCTGTCTTTAATACCGTTTCTGAACAGCTTTGCGCCGTCTTCTGTGTTCGGGTATCCGGGAGAAGCGTTTTCGGTGACGGAATATGTGTTGCCTTCAAGAAGCATAACTTCGTTCGAGCCCGTTTTGACTGTTGTAAGACTGTCAACGACCGTTCCGTCCCAAGTGACGAGAGCAAGATATTCGTTACCGCCAGCGTTTAATCTAAACGGAACCTTCTTGCCGTCAAGGAAAACTATCATATAGCTGTTTCCCTTAAATTCAATATCACCGAATTTATAAGCAATACTGTTGTTGCTGTCGTTTGAAAGACCAAAGCCCGAAAGATTTATCGTCTCTCCGTAGTTGTAAAGCTCGATATAGTCGAAAAACTCGCCCGTATCGGAAGCAATAAGCGAACTGTTTGACGAACAAACCTCGGATATCCGTATCCTTATATTGCTCATTTCTCCGTTGTAGAAGATAGGCTTGCCGATGAATTTTTCGGCAAGTATAACCACCGCAACGCCAAACAAAAGGCAAACGGCAAGCAATATTGCAATTAAAACTTCTTTTGTGATTTTTCTTTTATTAGTCATAGGAAAGCCCTCTTTAAAGGTTGCTCTGTTAATTTTGCGTAACAACGCAATTATAAGGATATTTGCGCATAAACTGTATTATGAAAGGTCTTGGTTCTTTTTCGCCAGATCCATCTCGTTTTTCAATATAGCCACAAATTCGGGATTCGGCTCGAATTCTATCATAGCTCGTTTTTTGTTGAATTCACAAAGGAATACAAAGCTGTTTGCCTTCATATTCTGGTTGAGAGAATATTTTATTATCGCCTTTTCGTTTTTCGGAAGGTGGTCGTAATCACGCTTTTCGATAAGATCGATTGCGGTCTCGAGCGCAAGATTGCAAACGACCTGACGGCGGTTGCCCGTTATTTTGGTTATCGAAAAATCGCCTGCCGATACAGAATATTCAAATTCGGTAAGCGCATATCTTACAACAAGAAGGATAGAAGCCACAAGCGATATAAAAGCCGCAAGCCGGATCAAGGCGGCGTAATATTGAACACGGGTTGAGAGAAGAAACAGTATTGCAGTAACTAAAGTGCATATCGTGACAAGAGCACGAACCTGATTAACGTTTCTTTCGGGCTTACAAATATACAAATACAGCCACTCCTTTTTAAAAAATATTTAACGGAGGAATTTATAATGGAATTCGACCGCAGACAACTTGACAAATTGCTTTCTCTTGATAACGAAAGCTTTTCCGCCTTGGCAAAAACGATTGCAGAAGCGGCAGGCGCAAGCAAGGCACGTACCGAAGCAATGCTTTCAAACCCCGATATGCTTAAAAAACGGCTTTCGCAAATATCTCCCGATGAAGCAAAGTCGTTGATAGACGCAGCGGGGAAGGAGAAAAGCGAGGAGATAATGAATCTTTTAAACGAACGGGGTGTAAACTTTGGACGGTGATTTCGCATCAAAACTGAAAACCGTTCTCTCCGACCCCGAAGCAATGGCAAAGATCTCGGCGATAGCGTCGGGACTCGGCGGTGTGCCGAAAGAACAGACGGTCAACGCCGAAGAACCCCAAAAAACCGAAAGCGAACCGAGCTTTAATGCGTTTTCCAACCTTTCGCAAAGCCTTTTTCCCGCACAAAGCGACCCTGCGATAGCCTTGTTAAGCTCGTTAAAACCGCTTCTGAGGGAAGAAAAACGTGACAGAGTCGATTCATTGATAAAAGCGCTTGCCGTTGCAGCTATGATGAAAAATTTCAGAAAGTGAGGAGAAACGATGTATAGCCGAGATTTTGGCGGTATACAAAGCGAGGGTCAGCTTTATAATTTCGAACGCCAATATAACGAAAACCGTGCCCGTGAGGATTTTCCGCAAAATCCGATAGAAGAACCCACCCCGAAAATCGAAGAAGCTCCGGTTATGAAACGTGAAAGACGTTCGGGCTTTGGGCTGGATTTCCTGCGTGATCTTCGCCTTGACGATCTGATACTTATCGGCATCGGAATACTGTTATTGCTCGATTCCGACAGCGAAAACGACATTTTTATTCTTATTATTGCACTTTTTCTTATGTTCTAATTATCCTCTTTTTCGGAAAGAAGAAAATCAATAAATTTATCGACAAGCTTTCTGTCCTTCACGGAAAGCGAACGGTATTTTTCGTAGGGGTTGTCCTGACGGGAATCGTCACGGCTCACCTTTGCATCGCCGATATGGATTCCCGATGCAAACAAAAGGTCCTGAAGGTCAACCTCGCCGAAAGCGTGCGAAGCAACCTTGCGTATAAGCTTGGGACGGGGGGGATTTTCCTGCGTTCCAAGCGCAAGCTTTCGCATTTGAACGTAGCTTATGTCGCAATCGGTTGCGAACTGCCGCCAAGAACGAACGCCCTTTGCCTCGTTAAGAAGCAGGGCGAATATTTTTTTGTTCCATTTATTGTTTTCTGCCATGATCCACCTGTTAATTTTCAAGTCCTTCAAGCGCCGCACCGATAACCGTGCCGTACGCCGAATTTTCGGGAATGGTAATATTTATATCGAACATTTTTTGAAGTCTTTCAAAAATGCTTTCCGCCTGCGGAAGCACAGAAAGGTTACCGATAAGTATAATATCCTTAATACCCTTCATTCTTGCGGAGAAGATGCCGAGCATTGCCACGGTTTCATAAACCATATTCACAAGACCGAGCGCAATATCCTCTTTCGTTGCAAATTCGCTCACCTTGCCGAAGTTCGAAGCGGTCGCATTCCCCGAAAGAGTGGGGCTTATGTCGTTTTGTGTAATATCGGATATGTGAAGGTCGATATTATCAAGATCACCGCCAATGGCAAGCTCTGCAACGTGCTGTGCCGAACGGATACCGAGCATCTTGTTTGCAAGACCTACAAGCGTACCGCCGCCGACACCCGTACCGCCTAAATGGGCATATTCGCCCGTTTCGGAGTTTGCATAAACGTATGCAGTGCCCGTACCGAGACTTGCGATAACTGCTTCGTTGATCTTGCTTAAATAAAGACCGCCTCTGCCGTTTGCGATAAATTCGTTAACGTGTACCGTTTCGATGCCGTAGATGTTATCACCGATAAAATCACTGCCGACACCTGTGACCATAACCTTTTCTATGTTCGAAAGAGCGATACCGTTGTCACTTGTAAACTTACCAAAGGCGCCGTATAACGAAGCTGTAGGGTCGTTGGCTTTTACAAGCTGGGGAGAGAGGAGCTTTTTGCCGTCGAATCCAACGATCTTCGTCGTACTTCCGCCAACGTCAATGCCCACGATTATGCTCATAATATTTACCTCCGTTTATAAATTAAGGTTAATATTTTTACTAACACTTAAGTTTATAACTTTTTTATATGTTTGTCAAATTATTTTTTGCAAAATCTCTTTATTTATTATAAATTTTGTGGTATTATAACGATGAGGTAAATTATGAATTTCGGAGGAGCAGATGTATAACACCGATGAAACAAGACTGTTTTCGGCAAAAGCAAAAAACGGGCTCTGCTCTCACGCATATATCGTTGACGGTGCGGCAGGGATAGGAAAGCTTGATTTTGCCCTTGAATGTGCAAGGACCATGCTTTGTACCGAAAAGGACAAGCCTTGCGGATATTGCGAAAGCTGCCGTAAAGCACTTTCGGGCAATCACCCCGATATTCATATCGTCGGTGACGAAAAAACTGCACAGATCGCCGATATACGTGAAATAATACGTAAATCCTCCCTCAAACCGAACGATTCCGAAAAACAGATCTTCATTGTCTGCAATGCAGGCAAGCTTCGTGCCGAATCGCAAAACGCATTACTGAAGCTTTTTGAAGAACCGCCCGAAACGGTGGCAATATTTCTTTTGACCGAAAGCCGTTCGTCCCTGCTTCCGACAGTTCTGTCACGTGGACAGAGGATACACCTTGACGGAATGCGTGATTCCGAATTGGAAGAGCTTCTTCTCCAAAAGAATCCGCTTATAAGCAGGAACGAGCTGAGAAGCGCAATAGAAACCGCTTGCGGTAATTACGGAATTGCAGAAAAATATCTTTCAAAAGCAAGCCAGACCGTGCGTGTTAAGGCAGAAACACTTTTAACTCTTGCAATTTCCAAGAAAAGCTATGAGCTAGGCGTTGCGCTTATCACGCCAAAGTATAAAAGAGACCAAATAAGCGCAATACTTAACGAATTCGTCGCTATCGTAAACAGCTCGCTCAAGGCAAAATACGGTATAAAGAACAATTATATTTTTGCTTCCGAGGAATGTAAGAATCTTGCTTCTTCGGCAACAAAGCGTGCTCTTGCAAAAATGGGAGAATCGGCAACGGTATGCCTTCAGGCGCTTGAGAAAAATGCAAACGTAACAGCTTCCGCATCAAAGCTGATGATAGACCTGCTTTCTGCGGCGGCGAGATAAAATATACGGAGAATTGATAATGGAAAACGAACGCAATACCGAAAAACAGGAAAATATAAAACAAAACGGCGGAAATAACCGCAACAACCGCAGAGGCAACCACCGCTACGGCAGAAACGGCAACCGCCACCATCATCGCAGACCGAATAATAACAAGCCTGTCGATAAAAACGAAGCTCCTAACGAAAACGTAAATATTGAAGAACCGAAGGAGCAAAAGATTCAGACCGAGCCCCAGTTCGGAACGGGCTTTACCCCCGAACCCGAACCCGAACGTAAATATATGTTCGATTACGAGCCCGAAGCAGAAGCTCCCGTGCCCGAAGAGGTCAAGACCATTGAGGTCGTCGGCATAAAATTCCGCAACGGCGGAAAGATCTATTATTTCGCACCGAACGATATCAAGTTCGAAAAGGGCGAGCACGCCGTTGTCGAAACGGTTCGCGGTGTTGAATACGGCGAGGTTTCGCTTGGTAATAAGCTCGTTGGCGAATCGGAGGTCGTTTTCCCGCTTAAACCGGTCCTTCGTAAGGCAACCAAGGAAGACGACGAGCGTAACGCAGAAAACCGCCGTCTTGAAGAAAAGGCAAGACCGATATGGCAGGAAAAGGTCGAAAAGAACGGCTTGGAAATGCAGCTTGTCGACGTTGAATATACTCACGATAATGCAAAGCTCTGCTTCTATTTCACGGCAGACGGACGTGTTGACTTCCGTGAGCTTGTAAAAGACCTTGCAGGCGTTTTCCGCACAAGGATCGAGCTTCGCCAGATCGGTGTTCGTGACGAGGCAAAGCTTTTCGGCGGTCTTGGCAGCTGCGGCAGACCCTTCTGCTGTAATACCTTCCTTCCCGATTTTGCACAGGTTTCGATAAAAATGGCAAAAGAGCAAAACCTTTCGCTTTCTTCCTCAAAGATAAGCGGTGCTTGCGGAAGATTGATGTGCTGTTTGCGTTTCGAGCACGATACCTATGAAAGAGAATATGCAACCTTCCCGAAGGTAGATACCATTGTCGATACCCCCAAGGGCAGAGGTGTTATTGTTGAAAGCAGCTTCTTGACGGGTAAGATAAAGGTCAAGATGAATAACGACCAGTCGCTTAAGATCTTCGGCAAGGGCGAGCTTAAAGTCATCGGCACGATAAAAGTCAAAGACGACGTAAGCGAAGATTTGAAAAAACTCGAAGATAAATAGCATTGTGCTTTTCCGCAATGCATCGATATAAATCCTGTCGGGATTTATATCATATCGAATTTACGAAGTAAATATATCGATTTCGCTTTTGCGAAAATATCGAATTGCAAAGCAATATATCGACAAAAAATGCAGGCATAACGCCTGCATTTTCTTTTATGGTTGGGGAGATAGTTTAATTCTGCGGAGTTATTTCATACATGAGAGCGAGGAATGCTTCGTCACCGGTGAGGTCGAAAATCGCAAACCAATCGAATCTTTCGTGTGCCTTGTTGTATATACCCAAATCGTAATAACCGTCGTTGTTCGAATCGAACACGAACAATTCCACGTCTTCTTTTAAGAAAGGAAGATAGGCAGACTCGCCGACAGTCAACGTCTTTTCACCGATTTTGATTTCGACGGAATAGAAATAATAGCCTTCGCCGTATTCCTTCGCATCGGCAGGGGTAAATTCCCAGGTTATAAGGTCTTTTTTGCCGTCACCGTCAATGTCGACGGTTATAGAATCTTCCTTAATCTCGATATCATCGGGGAAAATATCAATATCGCTGTAAGAACCGATATAACGTTCGTTAGAATTTTCAAGGTTTTTCAATTCGGTCTTAACGTGTGCTGTGTCGAGAATGGGTTCACCAACGTAATATATATCGCCGATTGCGGTTTCAAAGCTCTTTCCGTCGGGTGTAAAGAATTTGAGTGTTTTATCCTTGTCGATTATGTTGGTTTCGACCTTGGTCAATTCCGAATCAACAAAATCTTTAAGCTTCGAACCGTTATATTTATATAGTCTCGTCAGATACATATAGTGTTCATCAAAAGTATAGAGCACAAATGCTTTTCCGTCGCCTTCTGTTCCGTCAAAGAAAAGAATAGGGTAGATTTCGTCTGCGATAGAAACGAAATTAACAAACTTGATTTTATTCTTTTCAAGATATTCCTTGTTTGTTTTTTCAAAGTCGACGGGATATTGTTTCAAGCGTGCGTCAATGGTTTCCTTGTCAACGGTTTCTTCTTTGCCGTTGGATTCTATCGTGTATACGTTTTCCCACCCGTCGTAATTGTATTTTACCAAGGTTTTGAAATCGCAGGTTTCTTTATCCAAACTGCGAACAGTGCCTTCAAGAATTTCTGCACCGCCCGAACCACGAGCGAATATATCGCCGTTTTCTAAAATAACGCAGGAATATCTGGACCAGAATGCATCTAAAAGAACGGGTTGGTTATCGCAAAGAGTGAATATTGCATGAATAAATCCGTCTTCGGACATAAACAAAAGCTCGTCGATGCCGTCTTTGTTTAGGTCGGATAACGCATAACCGAACTTTTCAACGGAGGGGTTGGAGTAGGACGAATCCATTTCGATAAGCATATTGCTCCAATCCCCCTCGATTTCTCTTTTAGGGTTACCCAAGAATTTATCGGACAATTCAAAATCTTTAGAATGACCGCCATTCCAATACGATTCAAACGCAGGGCTCAAACGAGCATTGACGAGCTCTTGAAGCTTGTTGACTAAGCCCATATATCCTTTGGGTACTGCAATAATATTTTCGATTTTGTTGTCGTCTTCCGAGGTTTCCTGCGAATTATCTTCCGAAATATTGCTTTCCGTATTGGAAACGGGGGAGGAAATATCTTCCTTGCTCGTGGCTGAATTTTGTTTGTCGGACGTGCCTGCATTAGTGCAAGAGGCAAGCATAAACGACAGTACGAGAAGTAGTGGAATGACGATTTTTTTGAACATAGGAAGTTCCCCCTTTTTAAAATTTTTTTGTGCGTTAAAAAACGCTTTTCTTAATTATAGAGTACAACACAAAAATCATTATGTCAACCCTGAATTTTCCAAAATTTGTGTATTTTTTGTAAATAAAAAATGCAGGCGTTTTCACCTGCATTTTTCTTATGAATTTGGTGGGTTATTTATTGTCTTCCGCTGTTTTCGGCTTGAACTCAAATTCTGCATAGATTAGGTTATGGTCGGAATGACCCGTAACGTTCATATCGCTCGAAATGAATTTAAATTCATCGGTATAAAAGACGTTGTCAAGCGGAAGCTTGTCTTCGGGATAGGTTATAAAGGTCTTGTCCTTTGCGTTAACACGGCTTAAG
>JAFVXP010000118.1 GCA_017501055.1 Clostridia bacterium
GAAGAGCACGTGGAGCATTATATCTCGCTTGGACTTTCGAAAATGGATTCTTGCAAGGCGGCGGCCCGTGACAGAGGTGTCGGCAAGGGTGATATTTACAAGGTGATAAACCGATGAAACGATTTTTGACTATTATTCTCGCAATTTTGACAATATTTTGCTTTTGCGCCTGTGACACGAAAAGCGAACGTGCAGACGAGCTTTCGCTTGCCTTTATAAAGGCTCTGTCCTTGCGTGATGAAGCGGAGATGAAGAAATATCTCCACCCCGATTATACCGACAAAGCAATGCCGAACGACGATTTTTATAAAAACCTTGAAGAACAGTTCTTCACCGTCGGCAACCCGTTGGACGGGCTTGACGCTATATCGAAGGGCAAGGCGGAAGGTATTGATTTTGACGGCGATGCAATGAAATGCAATTACGTTGCACGTATTAACGAGCTTTTCTATACGGTCGAGCTTATCATTCTTGAAAACGATAACGGTTACGGTATCGTTTCTATTGCCGTTGTTCTCAACACGGATACAAAGTATTACAAAAACGAAAACGTTTGATTTTTGGAGTTAACAAACTATGCCGAAAAGGGTTAAGCAGACAATTAAAAACTATATTCTTACAACCATCGGCTGTCTTATGTATGCGGCAGGTGTTGCGCTGTTTTTGGGTCCGAACAATTTTGCCTCGGGCGGTGTTTCGGGTATTTCGATAATCATACGCAATTTTTACGACTGTATCTCTTTGGGTACTCTCGTTGTGATATTCAATATCCCCATAATGATTCTCGGCGCTTGGAAATTGGGTGTGAAGATACTTCTCCCGACGTTCTACGCGCTTGGTATCAGTTCGCTTTTTATGAACCTGTTTGAATCCCACGTTCCGCCTATCACGCAAAATCCCTTGCTTGCCTGCGTTGCAGGTTCGGTTATTGCGGCGGCAGGTATAGGTATTGTTTTCCGTGGCGGTGCAACGACGGGCGGTACGGATATTATTGTCAAGCTTCTCCGTTTGAAATATAAACACATCTCCACAGGTACTATATTCCTTGTTATCGACGGCTTGATATGCTTGACTTCGGGTATTGTCTTTAAGGATATGGACAAGGCGCTTTATGCAGGTATCGCCGTATTTATCCAGATGTACGTTCTCAACACCGTTCTTTACGGCTCTGACGAGGCGAGAATGGTTTATATTATCAGCGACCGTGATTCTGTTATCGCAGGCAGATTGCTTGAAGAGCTTGACGTCGGCGCAACCTATCTTAAGGGTGAGGGCGCATATACGGGAGCAGACAAAAAGGTTCTTATGTGCGTTATGAAAATGCGCATGCTTCCCCAGGCAAGAGATATTGTCCGTTATGAAGACCCGAAAGCTTTTATGATCGTTACAAAAGCGACAAGCGTCTTTGGCGAAGGCTTTAAGAGCCATATCGAGGACGATCTATGATACGTGAGCTCGTTGAAACGTTCCCCGCTCTTTTAGATTCGCTTAAAAACGAAAAAAGCATTTTCCTTTACGGAATGGGCAACGGTGCAGAAAAGATCTATGCCTATTTTAAGGAAAACGGAATTGAGATAAAGGGTGTTGTTGCATCAGACGGTTTTTTGCGTGGGCAATCATTTTTGGGATTTGACGTTTGCTCGGTTGCCGATGCAGAAGCAAGATATCCCGATTGCTGTTTCGTTATCTGCTTTGGCTTGGAAGGCGAACGCTCCCGTTTTTTAAAGGAATTTGCAAAAGAGCATAAAATATATTCCCCAAACCTTCCCGTTTTCGGGACGGGTGTTTGCGATAAAAGGTTCATTCTTGAAAACATTGAAAAGTTCGAGCGTGTTTTTGAAATTTTAGAAGACGATAAATCAAGAGAAATATATCTTGCACTTATTAAATATAATGTTACGGGGGATATATCCTATCTTGAGGTCGAGGACAGTCTTTTGCCTCCCGAAGGCTTCTATCACCACGACAAACGCCATATCGACATCGGCGCATACGACGGTGACACGGTTTTGGAGTTTGTATCGCAAAACCAAGCCTATTCCGACATTGTCGCATTTGAACCCGACAAAAACACTTATAAAAAGCTTTTGAAGAACACAAAGCATTTGCGTAATATAATTGCAGAAAACTGCGCCGTTTGCGACCGTGACGGGTTTATCGGATTCGGTTCGGGCGGTGGAAGAGCCTCGCACTGTGAAGAAGGAAAAGACGATATAAAATGTGTTTCCATTGACAAATATTGCGGTTTTACGCATATTAACGCAAACGGTGTTCCTGTCAGCAGTATAAAGATCGATGCCGAAGGTATGGACGAAGCGGTTATATGCGGTGCAGTCAACACCGTATACTGTTGCAGATGCGCAATTAGCGTTGCGCTTTATCACAGAGCAGAGGATATTATAGAGCTCCCCTTGCTTTTGAGAAAGCATAACCCCAAATACAAGTTTTATTTAAGAAAAAAGGAATATATTCCTGCTTGGGACGTATTTCTTTACGTTAAGGAGTAATTGATATGAGCTTTAAAGAGATAAGACCCGAAGAACTTAATTCCTCGGTTTTTCACGATATCGGAACAAAATGGATGCTTGTAAGCGCAAAAAAGCCCGACGGCAGCGTTAATACCATGACAGCAAGCTGGGGTGCGCTCGGCGTTCTTTGGAACAAAAACGTTTTCATCTGCTTTGTCCGTCCCCAGAGATACACCCACGAATTCACCGAAGCAAGCGACAGCATCTCTATTGCATTTTTCGGCGAAGAATACCGTGATGCCTTAAAGCTTTGCGGAACGAAAAGCGGCCGTGATATGGATAAGATAAAAGAAGCAGGTCTTTCGGTATTCCTCAACGGTGACAACGTCGGCTTTAACGAGGCAGAACGTATTGTCTACGGCAAAAAGCTCTATGCAGGCAAGATAGATCCGAAATGCTTTATCAGCGAAGATATCGAAAAGCATTATAAAGACGATTACCATACCGTTTATATCTGTGAAATAGAAAAGATAGAAGAAAAAATTTAGGATACAGAATTTCAAGGAAGAAAAAATTTATGTACGTCAGCGTGTTGATCGAAAAACTGAATAACGGCAGTTTCGATAATTCGATTCTCTCGCTCTACCCGGGCAAGAGTGTTTCTGCACGCCGTGAACGTATTTTGACCCTCGCAAACGATTTTCTTAATTATTACGGCGACCTTGACGTTACTCTCTTTTCTTCCCCCGGCAGAACCGAGCTTTCGGGCAACCATACCGACCACAACAACGGTTTTTCGCTTGCCGCTTCTATCGACCTTGACATTATTGCCCTTGCCGCACCGATAAACGGCAACGGTATCAGAATTAAAAGCAGAGGCTTTCGTGAAGATATTGCGGATATAACCGCACCGACTCCCTCGCATATTACAAGAAAAAGAAGCTCTGCATCGATAATTTCGGGTATTGCAGACTATCTAAAGAAGCAGGGCTATAACTGCGGCGGTTTTGCCGCATACACGTCAAGCGAGATCCCTATCGGTTCCGGACTTTCGTCCTCGGCGGCTTTTGAGGTTTTGTGTGCAAAGATGTTCTCTGCTTTGCATAACGATAACAAGATTCCCACAATAGAGCTTGCAAAGGCGGCAAAATACGCAGAAAATATCTACGTCGGAAAGCCCTGCGGTCTTCTTGACCAGCTTGCCTGTGCAACGGGCGGTTGTATCTGGGTCGATTTTATCAACCCGAACTCACCAAGCATTGAAAAAATTGATTTTTACATAAAAAAACACGGCTACACCTTATGTACCGTAAACACGGGCGGCAGCCATTCGGGATTGACGAAGGAATATGCCGAAATCACCTCCGAAATGCGTTCTGTTGCCGCACTTATGGGCAAGAAAACGCTTCGTGATTGTGATGAAAACGATTTTATAAACCGTATTCCCTACATACGTTCCATTGTCGGTGACAGGACGGTTATGCGTGCTATGCACTATTTTTCGGAGAACAGACGTGTCAATCTCCAGAAAAACGCTATCCTAAACGGAAATATAGACGAATTTTTGATGCTTGTTAAGGATTCGGGCGATTCCTCCTTTAAATACCTGCAAAACGTCTATTCCAAAAACGACGTTCAGGCACAGGGTATTTCGCTTGCAGTTGCGTTAAGCGAGCGTATGGGCGTTGTTTCCCGTGTTCACGGCGGTGGGTTTGCGGGTACTATCCAAGCCTACGTCAAGACGGAAAGCATTGATGAATATAAAAAATCGATCGAAGCCGTCTTTGGCGAAAACTCCTGCCATATATGCAAGATCCGTCCCTACGGTGTTGCAGTCATCGAAGAAAACGGGATAAACAGTTAGCAATGGAAAAAGCAAAGGTATTTATGCTCTATTCCTCGTCAAAGGGGAATTCGGCTTATATAAAATATAAAAACGACGAATTTCTTATCGATTGCGGTGCTTCGGCACGTTCTATCGAGGATTCTTTACAACAGCTTGGCACAAGCCTTGCAAATTTAAGCGCAATATTCATCACACACGAGCACAGCGACCACGTTCGCGGTATTCACACGATAAGCAAGCATTTTGATATTCCCTTTTATGCTCCCGAAAAGAGCTGTGATTATATCGTTCATCAGCTTGATCCGAAATCAACCTTGATCCCGCTTTGTTCGGGAAGTGCAATTTCTCTTAACGACACGGCTCTTTGCCCTATTGCAACACCGCACGATTCCAGAGGGAGCGTTGGGTTCAGAATACTTGTCGGCGACGAGAAGGTTGGATATTTCACCGACATCGGACATCTTTCCGAGGGTGTTTTAAGGGGGCTTTCGGGTTGCAAGCGTGTTGTTATAGAATCGAACCACGATATAGAAATGCTCAAAAACGGGCCTTATCCCTATCCCCTTCAAAAGCGTATTCTCGGTGATATGGGGCACCTTTCAAACGAGCTTTGCGCACGTCTTATCCCTCATCTTGCACGTCACGGAAGTCGATCGTTTATGCTTGCCCACTTAAGCGAGGAAAACAACCGTCCCGAAATTGCTTTTAAGCAAAGTTTAAATTCTCTTACAGAGAACGGATATCAAGTAAACCAAGACAGTCTTGACAGCCTTCATCTCCAAGTTGCCCCTCCGAGAGGTATTATAGAGCTTATTTAGCCGAAACGAGGAATTATTATGGAAGAAAAAAAGAGATATAAGGTTTGGGTTTATATCGCAGATATAATTGCCTATTTTATCGGTATGGTAATTTCCAATATCGGTTCTTTTCCTGCGGAAATTCGCTTTATCGGCGATGCACTTCAAGTAATTGCGTTTTACGTGCTTGTCGCAAAGGGAATTTCGGTTTTAACGGGCATTCTCACAAAAAGCAAGACCGCAAAAACTCTTTCTGTTTTTGCAACAGTCTTGGTTACAGCATTGCGAATCTTCCAAGCGATCGACCCTAAATTCAACACAGAAACCTATTTTCTTTTCATATTGCCCGTATATCTTCCCTTGATTCTCGCCATTTGGTACATCTTCTGGAAGGAAGACGAAGAGATTGACGAAGAAGTGAAAAAGAAAAAGCGTTTTACGCTTAAAAACATCATTATACTTTCCCTTCTTCTGCTTATCTCTCTCGGCGCACTTGCAGCCAATATAATTCCTATCATAAAATAAAAATATCCCCGAAGATTAATTTCTTCGGGGATTAATTTTATAATATCTCGATCTGGCACATCTTCATTGTGGTGAGTGCGGAATCGTGCGTTTCGGGCGTTACGCCTGCACAACAAAAGGAATCCACCTTTATCGTCTTTTCGGGGAAGCTTGCCTTTAAAATCAATGCGTTTGAAACAACGCAGATATCGGTGCAAAGACCTATTAAGGTTATATCAAAATCGCTTCCGTCTGCCATTTTTTCAACAATTCTCGGCAATTCAACAGAGCCGAACGTGGGCTTTTCAACAACGGTGTATTCACGTCCGTTAAGCGCATTAGCAATTTTTCCGTTAAGCTCAAAGCCCTTTGTTCCCTTTATACAATGCTCGACGGGAAGGTTTTTGCCCTCCGACGTTTGAAGGTATTCTTCGGTATGAGTATCGTAAGTGACGATTATCTCACCGTCGAATGAATTGATTTTTTCAACAGCGTTTTCGATAATACCGACAGCCTCTTTTGTTCCGAGAGCACCGTCAACAAAATCGTTTTGGATATCTACAACGATCAAAAAATGTTTCATTATTTATTTTCCTCTTTTACAAGCGTGTCTTCCTGATTACGGTATACGACGAATTTGCAGAACAAAAATTCAAGAACAAGGTTCGAGAGCATCGTTACCGCCAACACGATATATTCGTTTATACCCGAGCCTTCCGCCATATTGCCAAGCCAGGTTGAAATGGGCGTGAACACAAGATAGAACCCGAACACCTTTGCCATTGCTATCGGCACGTTTGCGGCGGATTTGAAGGTATAACGGCGGTTGAACGTAAAGTTCCAAAGCACGGAGAGTATCAACGAGCAAAGATACGCCGGCCAATATTTCCATTCAAACACTTCGTTAAACAGTGCAAACGAGCCAACCTGAATTATACCTGCAGAAGCGGAAAACAACGCAAATTTCATTACTCTGAATAGTTCTTTTCTTTCCATATTATCAACTTCCTTTATCCGAAAAGAGCCGCATAAAGCGGCTCTTTTTTATTCGTTATCAAAATCGCAATCGTCGATATCGGACATAAACTCTCTGCTCGAAACACGTTTCTTTTCACGTTGAGCTTCGATCATATCTGAGAGCATATTTTTGATCTCTTCGGGTCTCTTTATCTTTGCAATATCAAACTCGGGAGTGGATTTATCGGCGGTGCAGCAATGTATCGTACCAACCTTAAAAAGACGCTGTCCGAGCGGACGGTTCAAAGTGAGGTCCATTATGCGGTAAAGGCGAACCTCTTCCTCTTTTTTGGAGAGAAAACCCGTTTCTATCAAAAGCTTTTCTTCGGTCAATTTATAAACCGTAAAGCTTAACGGCAAACCGAAAACGGTGCGTTTTCTGTCCTGCCAAACATATTCTGCCATAGCCAATACTCCTTTATTCTTCCCAAGGGAATTTATAATCAAGACCAAGCTCGTCACGGACTTCGGTAATTTCCTTTTGTACCGATTCGTTTATCGGAACACCGTCCTTACGTGCCATTTTGATCTCATATTCCTTTTCGCCTGCGGTATAGATCCTATCCTGACCGGGAACCTTCTTTGCCGCACGGATACTTCTCGAAATATCGCCTGCCTTACGGCGTGCAACGTCCTCGCCCATGAAATGGTCGGTATCGATAGCGATGAACCAATGGCCGAGATGATACTTGCGGAGATTGCCGTTTTCGTCCTTGCCGTTCAAAGCCTTACCGTAGGAGCCGTCCTGAAGGATAGCCGACAAGAATTCCACCGACAAAGCAAGACCGTAGCCCTTATATCCGCCAAGCTCTTCGCCGACACCGCCGAGCGTTGTGAGTGCCGCAGTGCCGTTTTTGATCTTCTTCAATGCTTCGCCCGCATCGCCCTCGACGATAGTTCCGTCTTCCGCAATGATCGTACCGGGACGGACCTCTTCGCCGACACGTTCGTAATGCTCAAGCTTGCCGTTCTGAGTTATAGAAGAAGCACAGTCGTACATAAAGTCAAAGGGTTCATCGGTAGGAACGCCGATAGTGTAGGGGTTTGTACCGAACATACCTTCAACGCTGTGTGTAGGAGCAACCGTGGGACGTGCATTCGTACCAACCATACCGATACAGCCTGCCTCTGTTGCCATTGATGCATAATAACCTGCAATGCCAAAGTGGCAGGAGTTACGCACAACGACCATGCCCATACCGTATTCCTTCGCCTTCTTAATAGCCATAGTCATCGCAGTATGTGCAATAACCTGACCCATACCGTCGTGACCGTCGATAACGGCGGTGGTAGGAGTTTCCTTGACGATTTCAAGCTCTGTTACGGGGTTCTGGATTCCCGCCTTGATTCTGTCAAGATAGATAGGTTTAAAGCGGTTAACGCCGTGCGATTCAATACCGCGTCTGTCTGCTTCGAGAAGAACGTCTGCGCAGATCTCGGCATCGGCACGGGGGATTCCGTAGCCTACGAAAGCGTCTGTTACAAAATTAGTTATAGTATCCCAATCAACAATATGTTCTTTAATCATTTTGCTTCCCTCACAATCATTTTAAACGGAAGATAATTAAAACACACTTTATTATAACATATTTTTTATTCATAAGCAAGTGTATATGAAAATCTTTACGAAAAACAAAAATCCCGTCCGATTAAAGCGAATGGGATTTTCAAAATAATTCCATAGTATTAAACCATTTTCTTCTCAAACGTTTCCAGCCAAAGACGTTTTATGATTTCGTGACCGAAAGCCGTTGGGTGGACTCCGTCGAGCGTCCAATAGTCAGCCGATGCAGTCTTGCAAGCTTCGTCAAAAGCAGGTTGCAGTTCAATAAGCGGTAAACTATATTTTTCTGCAATCCTCTTGGCAACGACAGCCTTTTCGGCAACGTCTCTTTTGAAATGCTCCAAGCGATTCGGCTTTTCTTCGGTATTGCAGGTCGCAATACCTTCAAGCACGAAGGGTGCAATGATCATAAGCTTTATATCGGGGCAGGAAGCCATA
>JAFVXP010000119.1 GCA_017501055.1 Clostridia bacterium
AATCAATTACTCCGCTCTTCTTGAGGAGATCTCTTACCGTATCGGTAGGCTGTGCGCCGTTGGAGATCCACTTCTTTGCCTTTTCAGCATCGATCTTAACTTCTGCGGGTTCGGTCATAGGATTGTAGAAACCGATTTCTTCGATGAATCTACCGTCTCTGGGATAACGGGAATCCGCAACAACGATTCTGTAGCAGGGAGCTTTCTTTGCACCCATTCTTCTGAGTCTCATTTTTACTGCCATTTTGAGTATCCTCCAAAATATGAAAAATTATTTTTTTATTAAAAAGGAAGTCTGAACTTTCCTCTTTTACCTTTTTTGCCCATGAATTGCTTCATAAGTTGCTTTGTTTGCTCGTATTGCTTGAGCAATTTGTTTATCTCCTCAACGCTTGTACCGCTGCCTGCGGCAATACGGCGTTTTCTGGAATAGTTGAGAACGTCGGGGTGGTCTCTTTCATAAGGGGTCATCGAAAGGATTATTGCCTCTGTATGAGCAAGCGCCTTTTCGTCGATCTTTGCGTTATTAAGCGCACCCGGCTTTATACCCGGCATCATCGAAAGGAGCGAATCCATCGAACCCATATCCTTTATCGTGGCAAGCTGGTCGAGAAAATCTGTCAGAGTGAAGCTTTGCTCACGGAACTTGCGTTCCATTTCCAAAGCCTTTTTCTCATCGATCTGCTGCTCTGCCTTTTCGATGAGCGTCAATACGTCGCCCATACCAAGGATTCTTGACGCCATACGGTCGGGGTGGAAGGGTTCGATACAATCGAGTTTTTCGCCCGTACCGATGAACATGATGGGCTTGCCTGTTATATACTTGACCGAAAGTGCGGCACCGCCACGGGTATCGCCGTCCATTTTGGTTAGGATAACACCGGTTATATCCAAAAGGTCATTAAAGCTTTTTGCAACGTTTACTGCGTCCTGACCCGTCATTGCATCAACAACGAGAAGTATCTCCGACGGGTTTGCAACCTCTTTAACACGCTTAAGCTCTGCCATAAGCTCTTCATCAACGTGAAGACGGCCTGCGGTATCGATTATTACCGTATCAAAGCCGTATTTTACAGCGTGCTTTATTGCCTCTTTTGTGGTTTCTGCAGGGTCGTTCGTTCCACGCTCAAATACCTGTGCGCCAACCTTTTCACCAACGACCTGAAGCTGGGTTATAGCGGCGGGACGGTAGATATCGCAGGCAACGAGAAGCGGGTTTCTGCCCTGCTTTTTGAACATCATTGCAAGCTTTGCGCAATGCGTTGTTTTACCCGAGCCCTGAAGACCGCACATCAAAATTACCGTGGGGGGCTTCGGAGAGATATTAAGCTTTTGGTTTGTACCGCCCATTAAGGCGACAAGCTCTTCATTAACTATCTTTACGATATGCTGAGCAGGAAGAAGGCTTTCGAGCACTTCGTTGCCGACTGCACGCTCGGACACACGTGATATGAATTCTTTAACGACTTTGAAGTTTACGTCGGCTTCGAGAAGAGCAAGCTTGATCTCTCGCATACCTGCTTTAACGTCTGCTTCGGTAAGCTTGCCTTTGTTACGAAACTTCGAAAAGGCGTTTGACATCTTTTCAACAAGGCTTTGGAACATTACAGCTCTCCTATTATTGATTCCGCAAGGCGTTTGACCTCGTCAATATCGCCGTTTTGTTTTATTTCCGATGCAAGAACGGAAATTCTTTTAAGCTTTTTTTCAAACCCGAGAGCAGATTCAAGCGATCTTAAGGTCTCGACCCCGTGACGTATCGCATCACGCACGCCCTGACGGGTTATACCGCAATTTTCGCTTATCTCTGCCAAGGAAAGGTCTTCGTTATAATAAAGGTCGACAACGTCCTTTTGACGTTCCGACAGCGCATTGCCGTAAATATCGATAAGACGGCTGATGTATGCCCTATCTCCGTTCACGGTCTGCGCCCTCCCTTAAATTTTTAGGCCTGTAAAGTAATTTTCTTTACAGGCCGTATTATACACTATAAAAACCCCATTGTCAATAGGTGTTTTGCGTTATTTTTGCAAAACCTCTGCCGTTTTCTATAAAAAGAACGGCCGATTCGGAAATACTATCGTTATTTTCGAGAAGCAGGTCGGCAACAGCCTCCTCCACAAGTCTTAAAACCGAATGTGTTACCGTTCTTGCACTCTTTGTTTTTGCAAGTGAGATCGCTTTTTCGCAGAAGTCTTCCGCAAATTCTGCGTTTATACCTCTTTCAAGAAGTGTTTTTGAAAATTCGGCAAGACGTGCCCTTGCAACGGCATAAAGCTCTTTTTCGTCAAGGCTGCGGAAAACTATTATTTCGTCAACACGGTCTATAAGCTCGGGCGCAAACAGCTTTGACGCTTCTTTTATTGCCGATTCTTTATTGTCGTTACCGAACCCGATTCCGCTTCCGTTCATTCCGGGGTTTGCGGTCATTATTACTATTGTATTATCGAACCGCACCTTAAGTCCCGATGAATCGGTCAATGCGCCCTCGTCGAGAAGCTGTAATAGCAATGCACGAACGTCGGGGTGAGCCTTTTCTATCTCGTCAAACAAAACGAGTGAATAGGGGCATCTTCTAACACGCTCGGTCAGGTTTCCGCCGTCTCCAAAGCCGACGTATCCCGGAGGAGAGCCGATTATTTTGGAAATGCTGTGCGGTTCCGAAAACTCGGACATATCAAGTCTTATAAAGGCTTTTTCGGTCTTGAAGACAGCCCTTGCAAGTGCTTTTGCACATTCGGTCTTACCCACGCCCGCACGGCCTATGAACAAAAACGAGCCGTTTGGTCGGGAGCCGAATCTTACCCCTGCACGTGACCTTCTCACGGCACGTGAAAGCGAAGAAATTGCGCTGTCCTGACCGATTATATATTCTTTCAGGTGCGATTCAAGATTTTTAAGCTCTTCGCTTTCGTTTTTGTTTACAGAGGTTATCGGGATCCCCGTTCTTAATTCCGCCGCTGTTGCAATATCCTTTTCGGTCAATATCGGTCTTTTAACACCTTTTTTTGATATTCTTAAATTTGCCGATGCTTCGTCGATCAGGTCTATCGCCTTATCGGGCAGGCTTCTGTCAAAGATATAGCGTGCCGAGATTCGAACGGCCGATTCGATTGCTTCATTCGATATAGTCACGTTATGATAGCTTTCATATTTTTCCTTCAAGCCTTTTAACATTGATATACATTCATCAACGCTCGGCTCGTTGACGGTTATCGGTTGGAAACGGCGTTCAAGAGCTTTATCACGCTCTATACTTTCTCTGAATTCATTAAGAGTCGTTGCGCCGATAAGACGGATCTCTCCTCGTGCAAGGGCAGGCTTGAAGATATTCGAGGCATCGATAGCTCCCTCTGCGCCGCCTGCGCCGACGAGGGTATGAAGCTCGTCAATAAAAAGGATAACGTCTCCCGAAGCACGTACCTCCTCGATTATATTCTTTATCTTTTCCTCAAATTCTCCTCTGTATTTCGTGCCTGCGACGACCATAGAAAGCTCGAGGCTCATAATTCGTTTGTTGCGAAGCTCGTCGGGTACGTCACCCGATGCAATACGGCTTGCGAGCGATTCGACTATTGCGGTTTTACCCACGCCTGCTTCTCCCACAAGGCAGGGATTATTCTTCGAGCATCTTAATAATATCGATATTAACCGTTCTTCCTCTTTTTCTCTGCCAATGACGGGGTCTATCTTCCCTTTTCTTGCCTTCGCCGTGAGGTCGAGTGCATTTGCATCAAGCAGGGGTGTGGGTTTTGTTTTGTCCGTGAAAATCTCTGCAGTATCTTCCTCGTCGTCAGAATTGTTGCTGTATAATTCCTCGAGAATACAAAACAGCTCGTTTGGGTCTATTGAGCTTTCCCGAAGCAATCTTGTTGCAACACATTCCTCACGGAGCAAGGACATTAAAAGATGCTCGACCCCAACGCTGGAAGCGTTCTCTGCACCTGCGATAAACGAAGCACGCAATATTATACGTCGGCAGATCGGAGTCATATCGTCGGAAGACAAGACCGTTTTACAACCCATACCCACAATGCCGACTATCTTTCGTTTTGTCAGCTCATAGCTTACTCCTCTGTCGAGAAGCAGTTTTTGCGGAACGCCCTCACCTTCTTTTAGGATTCCCAAGAGAAGATGTTCACTCCCGACATAGCTATGCCCAAGTTCTTTGGCAGAGAGCAATGCGGCGGTTATCACCCTTCTTGCACCCTCTGCAAAACGCTTTGTTATATCGCTCACGAATTATATCTCCTTTCAAAAGCCGAGGTTACATATAACAGAATATGTAAAAATTCAAAAAAAGGTTATTTGCCCCTTCCTTTTTGGTTTTTAATGTGATATACTTTTAACATCAGTCGAAAAAGGAGGTTTAATATGGCGAACGCACAGGTTAAAAAGAAGAAGCGCAGGAAAAGCTCGGGCTCTTCGTCCCAGTTTTTTGCAGTCCTTATTGTATTCTTGGCAGTTTATATCGTTCTTAGTCTTTTTGTCGCCGGTTTGATATATTATTCCTTCAACAACACGTCGGATAGCAGCGAAATTTATTCGGTAAGCATTATTTATGACGAAAAAGAGCTTTACGAAATCGACGCTCAGGACGCAAACAATGAATATGGGCTTTACGTTCCCTTTTCCTATCTTTCGGAGATCGCATCGTTTGGACTTGCGGGTGACGGAGAAAACGTTACACTTTTCCTTATAGGTACGGAAAACAGAATTGAATGTCAAAAGAATTCCTCGCTTATCGTTATTAACGGCAACCCGATCCGTATTTCCGCCCCTCTGCTTTACGAGGAAGGCGAATATCTTATCCCCGTTGCAATGCTTGAAAAATATATCAACGGTATAGATATTACATACGATAACGAAGAGATGATATGCAATATCTCGTCCGACATCGGAAAATCCGATATTGCGCTTAAGCTCCTTCTTCCCGACGGTATGAAGAATGCATACTTCCCCGAATCCTATAAATACTACGGCGACGTTCCCGAAGAATCCACCGACGACGTTACACCGTAAAAATGAACGTAAAAAAGCAGGTCAAACGACCTGCTTTTGTTTTTTATTCTTATTCGATTTATTCAAGCGGTTCGATTACGCCGTAGCCGCCGTCGGCACGTTGATATACAACGTTGTAAATTCCCGTTTCGGAATTGAGGAACATATAGAAGCTATGCTGAAGAAGGTTCATCTGCAAGATCGCTTCGTCAACCGTCATTGCACGCATTTCAAACTTCTTGGTCTTAACAACAGAAAGCTCTTCTTCGGTTTCGGGAATCGTTTCGTTCTCGAAAGCTTCTTTCTTAACGTATAGCTTCTTTTCCAAGCGGGTGCGGTTCTTTCTGATCTGACGTTCGATATTTTCCATAGCCGTATCGAGAGCACATTTATAGTCCTTATCGGCAATTTCGGAACGGAATATCGAACCGTTACGGTAGATGGTTACTTCAACCCTTTCGCCGATCTTTGTGCTCATCAGAGCAACCGTCGCTTCGGTATCCTCAGAGAAGAACTTGTCAAATTTTGCAAGCTTCTTTTCTACCCATTCGCGTACGTCGTCGGTAAGAGTGAACTTTTTGGTGATGATTCTTATTTTCATTTCGCCATCTCCTTATTAACTTTTTGACAAAGTGTTTTTGTCTGTCTTTATGATACCATATATGAGCATTTGTGTCAAGTATTTTTTATTACGATTAGTGTTTTTGGTGCAGAATAGACAAGAGATCGAATGGATACGGATTCTTCGTATCATACAACCCTTCAGTCAAAACCAGAGGTTTTGACAGCTCCCCTTACACAGGGGAGCCGAGGGCGCAGTTTCAAACGATTATAAACAACAATGGATTTTGAGCACGGGAGGGGAAACCCCTCCCCTACGGGGGAACAACAGATTTTTATGTATCACGGGAACGACGCAGGAATAATATAAGTGTCATTCCGAGTAATCGGAACGATTGCGAGGAATCTCACACAGGA
>JAFVXP010000120.1 GCA_017501055.1 Clostridia bacterium
AATCGTCGCTTTCAAAGGTCTTTGACCACCGCATCACCGCAGAGAAGGGAACAAAATCTATGTCCGATTTTTTCCTCTCCTCGGCGGTCTTTGCCATATCCTGCTTTGCCGAATGTGCAAAGCTTTCTGCTATCCTCTTATAGAATTTCACAGCGTTGTGATTAAGAGGGTCACGCTCGTTGCATTGAATTTCGGGATAACGCACGTTGATCTTAATAAGAATATCTCCGTTTGCGTCGAGAATATCCTCTTTGATAGATTTGTCGGTAACAGAAAAACGCTTTTTCTTTGTAAATAACATTAATAGATCACCCAAGATATTCTATTCGTTTTTCTGCCGTAAAATTACCGATGCAAAGGCTTTAAGCTCTATTGCAGACATCAAAATCGCCAAAGGAACGCAAATAAAGCCCAGCTCCGCCTTCGCAACGGGGAATATCAGGAATACCGAAGCAACGGCAACACCCAAAACGCAAGATGAAAAACGTTTTTTCGGTTCTCCGACAGTTAAATGCGAAACTGCACAGCATATCCCAAAGGGACACACGATTGCCGCAAGGCGTTCGAAAAACGAGGGGTTAGAAAAAGGCTCGGAGGGCGGTCTGCCGAACGATACAAAGCAGACGTAGATCGCCATTATCAAGGTTATAAAAAATATCGGCACTGCGGAATAAAACGCCGTGTTTTCCTTGTATGCCGCAATACAGGAAACCACAACGCAAACGGCAATAAAAATAAAAGCACCTATATCGCCCAAAGCCTCCTTGCTCCTCATAAAAAGCGATAAAAACCGCAAAGCGGCGGAAAGCCTGCACACCGAAGAAAGAAAAAACCTTGCTTTACCAAAATCCTTCATCAACGAAAAAAGCGGAAGAAAGATTAAGGGCAGAACCAAAGCAAAGGGTGCGCTTGCGCCCCCGTAGGAAAGTGATACCGCAACGCAGGATATCGGTATAAGCGCACACATGAAAATCATTTTCTTCCTCCCAGATCTTCCCTGCGTCCCAATGCCTTTTTGGGGAATGTGAAAATAAAATCCTGCAAGCCCTTTTTGTCAAAGGGCGCAAGAGGGAACATATAAGGAGTGCCAAAGCTTTTTTTACCGCAAAGAAGCAATATAAAAACCGTAAACCCAAGCCCAAGCCCGAATATACCGCAAACCTCCGCAAGCACCAAGGCAACTATCCTTGCAATCACGATAACGTACATATATGCAGGCGTTATAAAGGCGCATACCGCCGAAAACGCAACGGTTATGACTCCAACGGAAGAAACTATTCCCGTTTCGACGGCGGTGTTCCCAAGAATTATAGAGCCGACTATACCCACGGCATCGCCGACGGTTCTCGGCATACGAACGCCGACTTCACGCAGAGTTTCGAATAAAAGCAATATCGCAACGATCTCCCAAAAGAAGGAAATGGGGATATCCTTGCGTGATTCTGCAATAAGCCCGAAAAGCTCCTTCGGCATCGTAAAATAATCATAGCTTATCAGCGCACATAAAATTGCAGGTGCGAATATTGCGGAAATAAAAGCAGCAAACCGTAAAATCCGGATAAAGGTTGCATAATAGGGGGTGTGAAGATAGTCGTCGGATGCCTGAAGTCCCTCGATGAAAAGGAAGGGAAGAGATAGAACAAAAGGGCTTCCGTCAACGATGATAGCGATCCTCCCCGACATCAGCTTTGATGCCAGCTTGTCCGCCTTTTCTGTGCTGCCGCAGGTTGGAAGGGGAGGCGAAGAGCTTCCCTCCAAAAGCATCGAAATATTTGCGCTGTCGGTTATAACGCTTGCCTTGATATCGTTGATACGCTTGGAAATATCCTTGACCAGAGCCTCGTCTGCACGTCCCGAAACGTAAGCAAGAATAACCTTCGTCGATGAAACGTCGCCCACAATAAAGCTTTTAAATTTCAAATCGGGCGAGCGTATATACCGTCTTAATAACGCCATATTCTTTTCTGCATCCTCAACAAAACCGACCTTCGGGCCTCTTAAGGTAATATCGCTTGTCGGTTCTTCGATGCTCCTGCTCGGCGCTTCCTGCGCGTTGACAAGAGTGGAGAAGAATCCGTTTTTGATTTCCGTAATTATCAAAACCTCGCCCTTTGCGATGGAATCGATAGCCATGCTTTCGTTTTCGGGAGTTCTAAGCGACGGCGATTCGATAATCGCTCCGAAATTCCCGTCGAATTCATTCATTTCCGTCTTAAGGAGAGGGCGCAAGATCATTTCGGAGATATATGCTCTCGAGGTTATTCCTTTTATAAAGATCAGTGCAAACCTTGCACCGTTTGCTCCGCTTTCACGGCATATAAGGTCTTCCGACCCCGAAAAAGCGTTGACAACGTTATTTCTAAAATCTTCAAATCTGTTGCTCATCTATTTCCTCGTACATAAAAGGTTGATATAATTATTTCCAAAAAGAGCAATATTAAACAAATCTATTGACATAATAATTGAAGTGATATAAAATATATAAGTAAAAATGTCTAACCTCGGAGGTAATGTTATGTCAAAAACAAAAAGTAACGGCGGCAAGAGTATCCTTGCGGTGATCTTTTGCATACCGCTTGCGTTTATCGTGTATTTTTGGATAGCATATTCCTCCCATTCGATAACGCTCGGCACCGTTCAAAAGGTGATTGTTTCCGTGCCCGAGACCACCTTTACCTCGGACTATGCAGACGACGTAGTGCTTGAAAATAGTGGTGACGTTGATTTTTACGTTGACGTGCTCACAAGCTCACTTTCGATAAATACCCCGATGCGTGACGTTTCAAAAGAAACTCCCGTCCGCATAATCTGCGACAGAGAGGATAAGGAGATCGAATATAAGCTGTATCCGTCGTTGAACCTTTCGGGCTGTTTGCTCGTAGGCCCCGAGGACAAGCTTTACGTTTTGGAAACCGAACGTGCAAAGGCACTTCTTCTCCGTGATGAATTTAACTATCTGTATACGACAAACTTTCTCCCGAACCTCTACGTTGTAAACGGCAACGAAAAATACGAGGTCTTCCCGAAGGAAGCCGAATGGAAATATAATAAATCCGACGGAAAATCTTATGATTATATTCCTTCAAAGTTCGCAACCGGTGACGAATCGTACACCATACTCAAGGGCTTTGAAAATGCATTGATGTTCAGCTTCGACGGCAAGAACGAGGCATATCCGCTTTCCGACGTTAATCCCCAAATCAAATGTATTTCGGTAAACGGCGCAGAGTTTGAGATAGAAGATCTTTCCGACATATCTCTTGATAACGATACCTATTTTATGGTCGAGCTTACTGCCGAATGGAGCGCCATGAACGGTGCTCAATCCTCGGGTACGGCTAAATACAGCTTTGAGCTTTTATATGACGTTCCCGCAAAGGTAGAGCTTTCTAAAAACAAATTCTCGATAGGCGACGTTATAACCGTAAATGCAACGAACATCAATAAAGATGAAGTGATCAAGCTTGATACTCTCCTCGACGTTGACGGAATTAATTTCTCTGTCAATTCCGAGAATAACGGTACGGCATATCTCCCCGTAACCTCGAAAAACGTCCCCGGTGAATACGTTTTGGAATTCACAACAGGTATTGAGACCGTAACCGAAACGATAGTCATAACCGACCGTGACAACGGCGAATGGACTCCAATTTCGGTCGAAGAGGAACAGTACAATTCGATGCTCTCCAACGAAAAGCTTGCTGAATTCAGGGGTGTATTGTCGGATATTACCGCAAACCGTCCCGAAAAGAACTATTTTGTTCCTTCCAAGGATAAATTCCGTTCTCCCGTCGGCGATAAAACGGCGAAATTCATCTTCGGACAATCCGTAACACTCGGTGTTACGGGCGCAGAAAGCGGTTCCGGTAACCAGATCTGCGAAGGCGTTGTTTATAACCTTTCAAAAGATACTTCCGTTCGCTCGGTTCAGGCGGGCGAGGTCGTATTTAAAGATACCCTTGCTCCTACGGGCAATACCGTTATCGTCTATCACGGCTTTGGTGTTTACAGCTATTATTACCACCTTGCCAAGGTCTCCGTCGAAGTCGGCGACGTTATAAAAGACGGCGCAACGATAGGTGTTGCAGGTAAGACGGGATTTACCAACGGCGAAACGGCACTTCACTATGCGATCAGCATCGACGGTACGTTTGTCGACCCGTTGCGATTCGGTAAATAAAAAAACGAAAGGACGATGGATATGAAACGTATCATTTCAATGGTTTTGGTGTTTTTAATGCTCTTTGCATTGCTTTCTGTAACCGCCGTTGCCTTGGAATCAGAAGAATTTAAGTTCGTCCTTTCCGATGACAGTACGTATTATATTCTCAGTGAATATCTCGGCTCTCAAACCGAGATTGTCGTGCCTTCATATTATAAATCCTTGCCTGTTAAGGTTATCGGTGAAGCGGCTTTTCAGCATCAGGATGCAATCACGAAAATCGAGCTTCCTGCAACGATAACAAGAATAGAAGCCTATGCTTTCGCTCATTGTTATCTTCTTACGGATATAAATATCCCGTCTTCGGTTGAATCTATCGGTGCTTCTGCTTTTTCGGATTGTTCTGCTCTTACAGAGATCGCAATACCAAGCTCTGTAACAACTGCAGGACTTGACGTTTTCCGCCGTTGCTCTGATGATTTGAATATCTATTGCGAAGCAGAAGAGAAGCCGGAAGGATTCAGCGCATATTGGATTTCAAGTGCCGCAAATCCCCCGACGGCATATTGGAGCTATTATTCAAGAGGCGACGTTAACGGCAACGGAACGCCGGAGACCGCAGACTATATTCTCGTTCGCCGTGTTGTTATGGATACCTATTCCTGCAATAAGTCGGAATCTCTCTCCGCCGATATTAATGCCGACGGAACGGTAGATACCTATGACTATATCCTTCTCAAACGCACCGTTATGGGTAATGAATAATATAATAAAGATAAAAAACACAGCTGTTGCCAACGCAACAGCTGTGTTTTTTATATCTGCTTATCGTTAATACCGCAGTTGACGTGAACAAGAATAGTGTCCTTGCCGATACGTTCAATATCACGCCAGGGGATAGAAATTCGGTTTTTAGAGGAAAGCGAAGCAAGCAATCCGTTTCCCGGAATACATATTGCGCAGATCTCACCCGAGCAGGAATTGATTTCGAGGTCGCTGATACACCCCAAAACACTGCCGTCACGCAGATTGATAACCTCTTTGTTCCGCAGCTCCGAAAAAGTCGTCATAACGGGGATCAAAGCAGTATGCATATAAGACCGCCGCTTCCTTCGTTAATAATTCTCTGTATCGTACCTGCGATCTTTGCACGTGCATCGTCGGGCATGTGTGCAAGCTTGCTGTTAAGGCCTTCGCTTACAAGCTCGTGAAGCGTTTTTCCAAACATATTCGATTCCCAAATGCTCTTCGGGTCTTCCTCAAATTCTTTTAATAAGAAGCTTACAAGCTCTTCCGACTGACTTTCCGTTCCGACGATCGGGTTGACCTCGGTTTCAATATCCGCCTTCATCATGTGGATGGAGGGCGCACTTGCCTTTAGTTTAACACCGTATCCGCCGGGTTGCTTGACAATTTCGGGTTCTTCAAGAGTGAGGTCGTCGATAGAAGGCATAACAATGCCGTAACCGTCGTTCATAACGTCATCGATGGCAGAAGCAACCTTGTCGTATTTTTTCTTGATTTCCGAAAGCTCGGTCATGATCGTCAAAAGCTCACGTTCGCTTTCAATGTCAAAACCGCTTTTCTCGCCGAGAATGGAATAAAAAATTCTGTCGGGAACTCTGATGTCGATCTTTGCGCTGCCGCTTCCGAGATCAAGACGCTCGAGCCTTGCGCTGATGTCGCTTTCGTCGGAGAATGCGTCAACCGCATCACGGATCTCCCCTACACGTGCCAAGTTTGAAACGGTCTTTGCTACGTTTGAATAAATAGTGTTCTTAATATCGTCACTTTCGTCAAGCACGTCAAGCCAGCTTGGGAGCGAGAAGCGAATTTCACGCACGGGGAATTCATAAAGCACGCCGCGCAGAATCTCTTTAATGTCGCTGTCGGTCATTTCAAGACAGTTTATCGGCAATACGGGAACGTCATATTCCTGCTCGAGCGATTCTGCAAGTGCAATAGTCTGCGCACTTCTCGGTGTTGCAGAGTTCAAAACCGTAACAAAGGGCTTATTAAGCGCCTTCAATTCCGAAATAACTCTCTTTTCGGTATCGACGTACGATTCTCTGTCGATCTCGCCGATGCTTCCGTCGGTGGTGACGACAATACCGATCGTCGAATGCTCGTCAATAACCTTCCTCGTGCCCAATTCTGCCGCACGCTCGAAGGGTAGGGGTGTTTCCGACCAAGGTGTCATAACCATTCTCGGCTGTCCGTCTTCAACAAGTCCCATAGCACCCGGTACTATGTAACCGACGCAATCAATAAGTTTAACTCTGCATTCCGTGCTGTCGTCAAGCGGTATACCGACGGCGTTCTCGGGAATGAATTTCGGCTCGGTGGTCATAACCGTCCTGCCCGAAGCGGATTGAGGCATTTCGTCCTTGGTACGCTCACGCATGCCTTCTGCTTGGATATTCGGGAGAATAAGGCTTTCTGTAAACCGTTTTATAAGCGTGGATTTTCCTGTTCTGACAGGACCCACTACGCCAATGTAAATATCACCGCCGGTTCGTGTGGCAATATCGCTGTATATTCCTAAATCGGTCATCTGTGATCCTCCTTGAGTTTTGTTAAAATTCTATTCCGAAAACCTAACGGTTAGAACATAAATATTGACAATAATAAAAAAATGTGCTATTCAATATATATCATCGTATATTAATTTGTATATCATTTTGCGCAGGAGGTTTTCGATATGAAACAGATAAAAAGAATCGGTGTTTTAACAAGCGGCGGCGACGCTCCCGGTATGAATGCCGCAATACGTGCGGTAACACGTCTTGCGCTCTGCAAAGGTATTGAGGTTATGGGTATTTATAACGGATACCAAGGCCTTATCGACGGTGACGTAAAACAGCTTCACGAACGTGACGTTTCTTATATTATAAACCGTGGCGGAACTATGCTTTATTCGGCACGCAGTAAAGAATTCCGTGAATGGGAAGGCGTGCAGAAGGCTGCGGCGACCTGTGATAAATACGGAATCGAAGGTATTGTAACAATCGGCGGTGACGGAACCTTCAGAGGTGCCGTTGACCTTACCGACGCAGGCGTTCCCTGTATCGGTATCCCCGGTACGATAGATAACGATATTGCTTCTACCGAAGCGACGATCGGCTTTGATACGGCGATGAATACCGTCGTTGACCTCGTTGATAAGCTCCGTGATACCAGCGAAAGCCATGCCCGCTGTACCGTTGTCGAGGTAATGGGCAGAGAAGCAGGCGATATTGCACTTCAAACCTCTATTGCCGTCGGTGCCGTAACTGCGGTTATAAAAGAAATCCCCACCGACTTCGACCAAGTAATCGAAAAAATGATAAAGGCACGTAACGGCGGAAAGCGTAACTTTATAATTATCGCTTCTGAAGGAATGGGTAAGGATTACGGCGAAGAATTAAGCAATATGATTCAACAGCGAAGCGGTATAGAATCACGCTTTGCAAGACTTGCTCATATCCAACGTGGCGGTTCTCCCACGTTGCGCGACAGAGTGCTCGCAACCCAAATGGGCTGTGCTGCCGTTGAAAACCTTGTTGAAGGACAGATGAAGCAGGTTATGTGTCTTCGTGGCAATAATATTATCGCTATGGATATTTACGATGCTTTGACGGTCGATAAGCTTATGAAGGGCAAGCTCAAACCCGAAGAAGAAGCGGCAATTCCTCCCAACAAGCTTTACGATATGAAACGTATCGTATCCGACAAACAGGCGCATAAGGTATATCT
>JAFVXP010000121.1 GCA_017501055.1 Clostridia bacterium
TCGGGATAGGCGGTATTTGTCATCTTGATATAAGGATAACCGCCGCCGTCCTTAAGCTTTATATTATATCTCGGCTGGAATTGCTTTATAAATTGGTTTTCCTGAATTAATGCTTCAAGCTCGGTCAACGTGAAATAGACCTCAAAATCGTTTACCGATTCGACCATACGTCTTGTCTTCCCGTGATGGTCGGACGAAGGCGCAAAATAGCTTGAAACACGGTTTTTGAGCGCTTTCGATTTCCCGACGTAGATAATACGTCCGGATCTGTTCTTCATTATATAAACGCCCGGTGTTGCAGGAAGGAGGCGTGCTTTTTCGAAAAGCTCTTCTCTTGTCATTATAATACCTACAAAAAATGCCCCAAACCGACAAGGTCAGGGGCAATTTGTTTGATTGATTATTGATTAAAGCCGCTGAGAATGAGCGCAACGAGACCGTCGATTGCGGCTTCTTCGTCTTCACCGTCAGCAAGGATCGTTATGATCTGACCTTTATAAATTCCGAGCGAAAGTACGCCCAAGAGGCTTTTTGCGTTAACTCTGCGGTCTACCTTTTCGATCCAGATAGAGCTGCGATAGGAGTTTGCTTTTTGAACGAAAGTTGTTGCAGGTCTTGCACAAAGACCGACTTCGTTTTGTATTTCAATATTCTTGGTAATCATAATCGAATCCTCCGTATACTTCATTATAGCAAATCAACTTATCAAAATCAATAGCCATAATGCCGTCAATATGACAAAAAACACAACGGTGTTAAAAGTTTTTTTGTTAGTTTAGTCCATTATCCTAACGTTACGGTTACAACCTTGCAGGTCATCTCGGTTCCGTCAATATTTATTTTACAATCCGAGCCGATAGATATTCTATCGCCGTTTTCGGTGAAGAAACGTCCAAACTTTTTATATCCCGTACAGGTTATTACAAATTCGGTATTGCTGTTTTCATTGGTTTCGGGAGCTTTCTTTACAAGCGCATCGGCTTTTATATCTGTTGAAGCCTCGGGCTCGAAAATGACAGATTCACCCGTAGAAATGAGTACATTCTGAGATGCGGAATCGTTTTCTATGGCAAGAGTTATATCTATCATAGATATTTCGTTCGTTCCGAGAAAACCGCTTATAGAATCACGGAACATAATTACAAAAACCGAGCAAATAATAACTATAAATATTGCAATATCAAGCGCATTTAATTTATACTTTCGTTTTTGCAATTCCTACACCTCCTTATTCTTATATTGCGTTATTCTTCCGACCTTATACACCGATCCGCACAAGCCGAGAAGAAACCATATTATAACCGTTGTTCTTATATCCGAAAGAGGATTTAAGAACAGCATATTTATCACCGATACCGTCAAAGCCGAAACGACCGTGCCCGAAACAATAGAATTCTTAACCGAGCTGTTCAATATCAACGAACCGCATATCCTCTGGAAGGAAAGCACAATTAAAATTACGAACAGCACCAACGAAAATGCTCCGAAAAGAGCTCCGTAGGATTCAAAGAAGCTTGCGAAATATAGATTCTCGCCCAAAGCCGCGTCGCAAAGACGTTTCATACCTGCCGTAACAAGAGACGATCTTGAAAAATCGCCTGCAATGCAAAGGAACGGCGGCAGCACTATCAAAGCGCTTAAAATTGCTCCCGCAAATGCTTTTCTTGCAAATGCAAAATACAAAAGAAAGGCTATGCACGCAATAATATAGAACATATAACTGTCTGTTATAACTGCACTAATCAATACAAGCAAGACAGAAACCCAAGAAAATCTTTTTGATGCCACACCCGAAAATGATGAAATTACAAACGGGATCGACAACGTAGCAACAAACGCAAGCACGTCTGCATCGAGAACGTTTTTGGTCATAAAAAACGCCGTTTCACGAATATTATCGTTCGGTATCATAAACGCATATTCGCTTAATATATATAATGCCATACCCACACAAGCGCCCACGTTTACTGCATTGAACGCCTGAATGACAAGTTTTTTCGAACATATAAGGTTTTTTGCAAGGAAGTATACACCCGATACACAGATTATATACCATTCACCCTGCGACAAGCTTCCCGAGGAAAACATTCCGCCGAAAAGCATTACTATTACGGTTAAAAGCGCAACCGCATCGGCAGTACCGAAACGGAAATTTCTTTTAAGACGTATACACTTTAAAAGATAGGACGCCAACGTAATACCGACAAGCATTACTAAATAGCGAGGCGATAAAAACGTGAACGTCGCAACCGAGCACAAAAGACCGAATTCGGGTGCATTCACGACCGTTACTATGAAAACGATCATCAACGCCGTCAACAAAACCCTTGCGGGCGTTGAAAACACCGTTAAAATACCCAGCATTGCGCCAAGAAGAAAGCTTACGCCCACCGCATTGCCCGAGGGTTTATCGGGATAGCGGTCGATTGCCGAATCGTTAATACCCAGACATTCCGAAAGAAACGGACCGACAATTTTACTCGATCCAAGCGATTTTATAATACTTTTATCGCTGAACACCGTCAATGCCAAGCCTGTTACAAGAGATATTGCAATAACGAAAACGTCATCAATACTTCCCGTTCCGAAAACCGAAGCCGCATAGTATTTCAAAAGCAATACCGCCACAGCATATACCGCAAACGTCATCAGCATAACGCCTATCGAGCGAAGCGATATATTCAAAAAAGAAACACGCAAATCGTTAAGTGCATTTATAAACGGGTTTCTCGAAAGGAACGATGCAATACCGTTTCTTATGGGAAGTGTTATATTCTTGCGAACGTTATATTTTTCGGTAATATTCTTTTCTACACTGTCGTGCACAAAATCTTCAACGTCGTTTACCGAACCTAAAAGCGGTTCTGCTATTCCCGATTCAAAAAAACGAACAATGCGTGAGGAAAGCGAACTTGTAGACGACAAAACAAGGCTCTCTCTTACGAGCCGTTTCATCTTCCCTTTTTTATAAGTTCTTTTCCTCAGCTTGTTCATAATTAAGCTCCATAAGATCCGGTCGTTTTGTTTCGGTGCGAAGTCGGCTTTGCTCCTCTTTCCAGCGGCGTTGCTTTGCATGGTCGCCGTTTATGAGGACCTCGGGGACTTCAAGCCCTTCAAAAACTCTCGGTCTTGTATATTGTGCGTGCTCAAGCAAGCCGTTTTGCAGGCTTTCTTCCGAATAACATTCGGAAGACGGAAGCACGCCGTCTATTAATCTTGATACGCAATCAACGACGATTGCGGCAGGCAATTCGCCGCCCGTTAAAACGTAGTTTCCGACAGACAGCTCTTCGTCCACTTCAAGCTCTATAATACGCTCGTCAATTCCTTCATAGTGTCCGCAAAGAAGGATCAGATTATCGTATTCCTTAAGCTCTTCTGCCTTTTTTTGATTGAAAAGCGAGCCTTGCGGTGACATATAGATCACCCTTGTTGTTCCCGAAAGACGGGATTTAACCGCACGTATGCAGTCAACGACCGGTTGGCACATCATAACCATACCGTAACCGCCCCCGTAGGGTGCATCGTCAACACGGCGGTGCTTGTCCAGAGTATAATCCCTGATATCGGTGCATTTGACAGATATAACACCCTTTTGCATTGCTCTGCCGATTATGCTGGATTCGAATATCGGTTCTAAAGAATGGGGAAAAAGCGTAAGTACTTCGAAGTTCATCTCTTCCACCTACGCTTTCTACGATTCAAACCCGTCGATAAGACGGACGATTATACCCGATTCGGGATCTTCCGAAACGATGAATTGCTCCACCTTCGGAATTATATACTCTTTCTCGCCGCTGATATAATAAATATCAGAAGCCATTCCCTCTTCGATACGCTTTAACGTACCTATCTCATTTCCCGTTGTCTCATCAAAAACCTTACAGCCGATAAGGTCATCGTTATAATAAACGCCATCGGGAAGAGGGATTTCCTCTCTGTCAAAATAAACCGTTCTGCCGGTGAGGGCGGAAACGCTGTTCCGATCCTCATACCCGACGAATATAACGGTTGAAACCGTTTCTCGGAACGATTTAACCTCCAACGGACGTTTGCCCGCAGGGTCGAGATAGAGATATTTTACGCCGGAGAGGAATTCGATGCTGTCACACCAACATTCAAAGCGTATTTCTCCCTTTATCCCACGAGGAGAATTAAGCCGTCCCGCTTCAAGAAAGCGTCTCATCAGATAATATCGACGATGACACGTTTGTTCTCTCTTGCGGCAGCAGCACGCATTACGGTACGAATACTTTTTGCGATCTTGCCTTCTTTTCCGATTACTCTGCCCATATCCTGCTTTGCAACCGAAAGCTCGAGAACAACGGTATCGCCGCTAACCTTTTCGGACACAACGACCGATTCGGGATCTTCGACGATAGCCTTCGTAATATCGAGAAGCATCTGTTTCATTAATCA
>JAFVXP010000009.1 GCA_017501055.1 Clostridia bacterium
GCTCGCTTACCCGCACCGAGGTCGGTGTTTTCAAGGAAGAGGACGCGATCATGTTTGACGACCTCAACGATATGTCGGTAGACGAGATACTTTCCCATCTTATCCCCGTTGAAAAGATGTTTATGCATTACCGAGAAGCACGTATGGACGCTTTCTTCAACCGTCTTTACAGCCACGGGGAGAAGATCAAGCTTTCAAAATTACGTGGCATTAACGGTGAAATCGGCGAAATGTTCCGTGTTTACGACGAAGACGGGTTTTATTCGCTCGGCGAAATAATCGAAGAAGACGGAATTAAATATTTCCGTCAAAAGAAAATCTTCCGCTAACACGATACAACAAAATATGACAGACGAATCTGCTATTATAATAGTAATAGCAGATTTTTTGTTGTTGGGGTGAGTATTTTGGATATTGGAAACGTTATAAAGCAAAAAAAGAAGGAAAAGGCGGTTTTTATTCCCATTGAGGAATTGATGCCAAACCCCATGCAACCGAGAAGGACCTTCGATATAGACGAGCTTCAATCACTCTCGAACAGCATTAAGACGTATGGACTTATACAGCCGATTGCCGTTAAGAGAATCGAATCACTTCCCTTTCCGATGCCTAAATCGACCGCAAAATATGAAATCATTGCAGGAGAAAGACGTTGGCGAGCTTCAAAAATGGCAGGACTTAAGACCATACCCTGCATTATCTTTGAAGCAGACAGGCAGGACAGCGCAATGATGGCACTTGTTGAGAACCTGCAGAGGAGCGACCTTTCCTATTTTGAGGAAGCTATGGCGATGCAGACGCTATTACTTATGACAAACCGTTCGCAAAGTGAGCTTGCAAAAGCCCTTTCGATATCGCAACCCACGCTTTCTAACAAATTAAGGCTTCTTAAATTATCCGAGCGAGAGCGTCTTATGGCGATGGAAAACGGGTTTTCGGAACGGCATTGCAGAGCCTTGGTTCGGCTTGAAACCGAGCGTGAACGCAGACCGATAATGCTTGCAATAATCAAGGACAAGCTCTCCGCACCCGAAACAGAAAGGTTGATCGACGCATATTTTTCGGAAACTCCTGTAGAAATAAAGACGGAGAAAAAGAAACCGATAAAAAGAAAAAAGCCTTCAATTAAAGGCTTTCTTAGTGATATTAAATTCCTTTTCAACACGCTTGATAAATCGGTTAAATTGCTTGAAAACTCGGGATATAACGCCGTTTGGGAAAAGAAGGAAAACGACGACGGCTTGGAAATTGTAATTAAGGTTGGGAGATAGAAAATGAGAGGCGATGCCTCTCATTTTTTCGTTATTTCAAATATTCTTCGATAACTGCTATTGCGTTTTCGGGGACAGCGCCTGACAAGCTCTTGCCGTATTTTATAAGCTCGCGGACGTAGGTGGAGCTTATATGGTCCATTCCGCTTTCGGCAGGAAGAACGACCGTTTCGGGTATGCCAAGGTTTTTGTTGATGACGAAAAGGCTTCTTTCGTAATCAAACTCACTTCCGTTTCTTGCGCCACGAACGATTACGGGGTTTTCATATCTATTGCAAAACTCGGCAAGCAAGCCTTCGCAAAGCTTGGCTTTTGCGTTTTCAATACCGTTCAAGCAGGCTTCTACGGCTTTAAGGCGTACTTCGTCGCTTAAAAGGCATTTCTTTTCGGTATTCTTCGAAACTGCAACAACAACACGTTCAAAAAGCTTTGAAGCACGAATTATTAC
>JAFVXP010000122.1 GCA_017501055.1 Clostridia bacterium
CGCTTGAAAATATTCTCTTTTTTCTCATCCTGCTGAACAGGCGCAGAAGTTTCTTCTGCGCCCGTGTCATTAGTGATGTCGTTTTCAATAAGAGTTATCTCTTTATTTCGTGACTCCATCCAAAATCATCTTTCTTGTTACCGAACTGAATGCCGGTGATTTCATCGTAAAGCATCTGGGAAACAGTGCCGATTTCATTGTTGTTGATAACGAGCTTCTTTCCGTTCCAGTCGAGAAGACCAACGGGGGAGATAACGGCAGCGGTGCCGGTACCGAACATTTCCTTCAGCTCACCCTTCTGACCTGCCTCATAAACCTCATCGATCGAAACTCTGCGTTCCTCAACGGTGTATCCCTTGGCCTTAAGGAAGTTGATGACCGAGTCTCTGGTTACGCCGGGGAGGATGTTGCCCTCGAGCTTGGGGGTAACAACGGTGTCGCCGATTACGAAGAATACGTTCATAGCGCCGACCTCGTCGATGTATCTGTGCTCGATACCGTCGAGCCAGAGAACCTGAGCATAGCCGAGCTGCTCTGCCTTTTCCTGACCCTTAAGCGAGGCAGCGTAGTTGCCGCCAACCTTGGCAAAGCCGGTACCGCCCTTGACGGCGCGAACGTACTCGTCCTCAACGCAGATCTTAACAGGCGCGAGACCGCTTGCGTAATATGCTCCGACGGGGGAGAGGATTATCATAAACTTGTAGGTGTGCGAAGGATGTACGCCGAGGAAGGGGTCGGTTGCGATAATGAAGGGACGGATATAAAGTGAGGTGCCCTCCTGAGTGGGGATCCAATCCTGATCGACGAGAACAAGCTCCTCGATTGCCTGAAGCACGTCCTCGGTGTTGACCTGAGGGATGCACATTCTGACGTTGGTGTTGTTCATTCTCTCAATGTTCTTTTCGGGACGGAACAAAAGAATTCTGCCGTCCTTTGCACGGTAAGCCTTCATGCCCTCGAACATTTCCTGACCGTAATGGAATACCATACAAGCAGGGGAAAGGGAAATGTCGGCGAAGGGAACTATTCTTGCATCGTGCCAACCCTTTTCGGTGTTGTAATCCATAATAAACATATGGTCGGTAAATATTTTGCCGAAACCAAGCGTGCCAGTGGGCTTTGCTTTGGGTGCGGTAGTAAGTGTGCGTGTGATGTGCATTTTCATTATCCTTTCAGATATTGTTTATAATATACTGAATAATTATACAACCGCAAATTTGCTTTTTCAATACTTTTCTAAATAATTTATACTCAAAATCACGTTTTTTCTTATAAAAACTATACGCACGAAACGATAATGCAAAAAAATTTAACATATATTAACATACAGTTCATATTTATCGTTTATAATCGTATCGAATTTGGGCATTGGAGGTTAGTTTTTGGATATTATTTCAAAAAGTATTAAGTCCATACACAAAAATAAAATAACTGTTATAGCAATAACGGCGTTTGCTGTTGCACTTTGCTGTATATTCGCTTTTGTTGGCAACAGTTCCGAGCCTGTTGAAGTTATTTCGGACGTTGCTTCCGAAGAAAACGTTTCAACAGCACTTCTTTCCGGCGAAGCGATATATATTGACGGCGAATTCGTTGCAGCACTTAACAATAAGACTGATGCAGAAGAAGCAATAAAAACTGTTCTTGATGCACGTATTTCTGCACTTTCGCTTAATGCAAACGCAGAAAACAGCTTTGTTAATAAGATCGAAATCGTTTCCGGAGAATATTCCGAAAACACCTTCGTTGATAAAGTAAAAGCAATTTCGCTCCTCTCGGGCGAAACGGTATATGACTATACCGATAAAACACTTGCAGTTAAGCTTTCTGTATCCTCGGTTATCAACGTTAGCGAAAACGTTGTTCTTGAGCATAATACCAAAACCGTTTATACCGATTCAATGCGTAACGGCGCAAAGAAGGTCGTAACAAAGGGTTATGACGGCGAAGGTAAAGAAATTTACCGTGTTGTTTCTGTTGACGGTATTGAAACCGAACGTACATTTGTAACACTTGAAGTTACCACAGAACCCGTTGACGAAGTAATTCGTGTCGGCGCTCGTTCAAACGGTTCAAACGTTGCATCTCTTAATAAGTTTATAAAGCCTTACGACGGCACTGTTACTTCTTATGTAGGTCCCAGATGGGGCAGAACCCATAACGGACTTGATATTTCAAAGCAGGGCTGCCACGGCGATCCCGTTGTAGCGGCATACGGCGGTACGGTTGTCAGAGCAGACGTATATAACGGTTACGGTAATTGTGTTATTATCGACCACGGTGACGGTGTTGAAACTCTTTATGCACACCTTAGTGCGTTTTCCGTAAAGGTTGGCGACGTTGTTTCTACAGGTGCAGAAATTGGTAAGATCGGTTCTACCGGCGTTTCCACAGGACCTCACCTCCATTTCGAGGTTCACGTTGACGGAGAAATAGTAAATCCCCTTATCTTTGTTGACTACGATTAAAATTTGATAATATAAAAGAGGTTGTTATTGCAACCTCTTTTTTGTATCTTCGGTATTAAAAACCCCACCGTTTTGGTGGGGTTTAAATCTTTTATTTACTTACGTCACCGGCTTCAACGGTTGCGTCAACGGGTTTGTCAAACTGCTTGGGCGATTTGCAATCGCCTGCGATGAGCAATATAAGAAGCAATAAAACGTGAACACAGAGATAAATCATAGCGGTCTTGATGTCGGGCTTCTTGATTTTAATATTGAAAATATAACCGATAGCAAGAGTCAACAAAGTAATTCTAAACAACCAAACCATTACTTCAGGAGCAATGAACGTGGTAAGTACAAAGAGAATCGTGACAATCGGCACAGAAGCAGGAATCGGAACACCCTTGAAGTATTTCATGGTCTTGCCGGGCTTTTCGTTTGAAAGCGTGTTGAAGTATGCAAGTCTGATAACACCGCAAAGAATGAAGATGCAGTAGATGAGAACGTCAAGCCAACCGTCAAAACCGAAAGAAAAAGCTACAAAGCAGGGAACAAAACCAAAGCTTATTGCATCGCAAAGACTGTCAAGCTGAACACCGTAGAACTTTTGCTTCGGAGATCTGTTTTTTTCTGCTCTTGCAATCTTTCCGTCAAAGCTGTCGCAGAGAAAAGCGAAAAACAACATAAAAACAGCAAATTTAAAATTGCCGTTTGCCGCGAGGAAGCACGAGGTCACGGCCGAGATAAGTCCGAACATCGTAACTGCGTTCGCTAAAGAATAATAACCTATAAACATAATAATCCTCCGATTTTATTTATATCTGTCGATATTTTTAAGCTCATCATAAAGCTTTTTATAACTTTCGTGTCTCGATGCGGCGATCCTGCCTTCCGAAACCGCATACGCAATACCGCATTCGGTTTCTTTCGTATGAGTGCAATCCGCATATCTGCAATTATGCTTGTACTCTTCAAATTCAGGGAATAGCGCACAAAGCTCTTTGTGGTCGATAGCGCAATATAGCTCGGTACTGACAGCCGTAAAGCCGGGGGTGTCGGCAAGATATGTACCGTTGCCGAAGGAAAACAGCTCGGTCGTACGTGTGGTATTCTTGCCTCGAGCAATCTTTTGTGAAAGCTCGCCCGTTTCTAAATTAAGGAAGGGATAAATCGAATTTATCAACGTCGATTTACCAACACCCGAAGCACCGCACAAAACTGCAATCTTTCCGTTCAAAAGCTCTTTTGCCTCGTCAATACCGACCTTTGCGTTAGAACTCGTTTGAACCGTTTTGAAAGGAGTTTTTCGATATACGTCGCAAATTTCATCAGAATCCGCAATATCGTTTTTTGATATGATGATCGCACATTCAATACCGTTCTTCTCTGCAATTACAGTGAGAAGGTCTATATTATATAGGTACGGCATCGGGTCTTTCGGTGCAACCACCATAGCAAGAAGGTCAATATTTGCAACGGGCGGTCTTACAAGGAAATTCTTTCTCGGCAGGAGGGAAGTAATAAATCCGTTTCCGTTGCCGTTATCACGAAAAATAACTCTGTCTCCTGCAAGTATCTTGCCGTCAAATTTCCTGACCTTTGTGCCCGAACGGCAAATAAACCGTGTTCCGTCGTGCTCGACGGTATATAATCCGTTTTTACCTGAAAGGACAAGCCCTTCTTTTTCAACAATACTCAAGGAGCAACCTCCGTGCTTGTATCGGTTGTTGCTGTATTGTCTGAAACGTCAACCGAAGTATCGGTCGAGGTTTGCTCGGAACTGTCGGGGGTTTCGGAAACCGTAGGTTCTTCGGACGGCTCAGTGGAAGGCTCGTCGGAAGGTTCAGCCGACGGTTCATTAGAAGGCTCGTCGGACGGCTCTGCGGAAGGCTCATCGGAAGGCTCAACCGACGGTTCTGTAGAAGGTTCATCGGACGGCTCTGCAGAAGGTTCGGTCGAAGGCTCATCGGAAGGCTCGAGAGACGGTTCGTCAGACGGCTCTTCGGGAACGTAATAACTAATCAAGATAAGGTCGATACGTGTAATATCTTCCGTAAGAGGTGTGTTGAAGGGTACGCTTTGGTGAATGATCAAAGCATTTTCATCGGGCTCGAAGGAGGGAATACATCCAAGTGTTTCCAATGCGTCCATGCGCTCTTCGAATCCTGTGATCATTTCGGTTGCGGAAACAAGATCCTTGAGGGATTCGTCTGCAGTGTAGTAGGAGGTGAATATATCAAACTCTCTGCCCTGCAAAAGAACCTGAAGCTGTGTTTTCGCCTGCTCGTATGTAAGCCCCGTCAAATTAGGTGTCGGAGTGGCACTCTTTGGAATCGAAACTTCGATAATAACCTTCGTTCCAATCGAACTGACAACACCTGCGGGGATACTCTGCGAGATTACTCTGCCGTTACCGCCTTCAACCTCGGTATATTTAACCTCAACGTTGTAGAGGGCATATACCTTTGCAAATCTGATAGCATCGGCTTCGGTCATACCGATAAGCTTGGGCATCTTTGCGGTTTTGGAGGAAGCTTGGTTTTTGCAGATGAAAACTTCAACGGAATCGCCGTTCTTAAGCTCTACACCCGCTTCGGGCTTCGTATAAATGACCTGGTCGTCAAATCTGTAAGGATTCTCGGGGTCTGCGATTTCGGTGAATTTAACCTTCAATCCAAGGTTAGAAAGCAAGGTTTCCGCTGTGTTCTTGGGATATCCTTCCAATTCGGGAACGATGATCTTCTCGAAACGGTTAACGATTATCTGCGAGAAATGCAAGAATTCGTTATTCTGAGGCTTCTTACTGATGTGTCCGCCTCTGGGTTCGGTTTCAACGATCTGGTTCATGGCGTATTCGGGATTACTAATGTAAATGATCTCGTCAATGACGATATTCGCACTGTAGCCGTAGTTAATGCCGTTTTTAAGCTCGTTTACAAGCTTGTCGCTGAAGATCGTACCGTCTTTTGTAAGGTCGGGATAGATAACCTCGGTTTCTTTATCGTAAATAATCTCCGAAACGTCGCCGGAAACGTTGGTCGGATCGTTTGAATTGTCACCGCCCGTATTCTCGTTAGGATCACCGAAAAGACCGGGGAATACGATTTGGAGATAAGGTGTAAATACCTGAACCAAAACGATAACTGCGGTAAGCAGAAATGCAATAGCAACACCGTTGATTATGGGGAACATAGAACGGTTGATCTTGCGTTTCTTTTTCTTCTTTGTGCTCTTGCCTTTATTAGCAACAGGCTGCTTTTGATTAGGTTGCGCTGACGGCTTCTTTACGCCGAGAGTTTGAGCAATATCATCTTCTTCATAAGGCTGAATCTCGGCAGTGTCGATCATTTCAATAGAAACAACGCTGGCTCTTCCTGTGGGACTTTCGTCTGCGCTTGTGGAGTCCATAGCGAATATAACGTCGGGATTACGCAATACCCATTCAATAGCCTTAACCATCGTATGAGCCGATTGGAATCTGTCAGAAGGCGATTTTTCCATAGCCTTAAGAATGATCTGCGAAACACCAACGGGAATATCAAGAACAATATCTCTCGGGTGAACGGGCTCGTCGTTGACCTGCATCATCGCAACCTCCATAGGAGTTTCTGCGGTGAAGGGAAGAACACCCGTTACAGCCTCGTAAAGCATAATACCGACGGAATAAAGATCGGAATAATAATCTGTCTCTTTTCCGCAAGCCTGCTCGGGAGAGATATAATAAACCGTACCGACAGCCTTTTCGTCGTTCTGTTCGGAAACGGAATTGGGCAATTTAGCAATGCCGAAGTCGGTGACCTTAATATCACCGTTCTTCATAAGAATTATATTCTGAGGCTTGATGTCACGGTGGATTATACCCTTGCTGTGAGCATGCTCAAGTGCACGAAGGATCTGCAAAACGTAAATGCAGGCTTCCTTCCAACCGATAACACCCTTGTTGTCAAGATACTCACGGAGAGTGATACCGTCGAGGTATTCCATAACGATATATTTAATATCGGGGTAGATCGCAACGTCGTAAACACCAACGATGTTCTTGTTGGAAAGCATAGCAACAGCCTTGGATTCATCAATAAATCTTGCTTCTGCCTGCTCGTTGCCGTTGTATTCGTCGTTAAGTATCTTAATAGCAACGACACGGTTCATAACAAGGTCCTGAGCCTTAAGGACACAAGCCATACCGCCCATGCCGATAAGCTCAAGTATTCTGTATCTGCCGTCGAGAACTTTTCCCACGAATTGTTCGTATTTATTCATATTAATTCCTTTCGCATATCGAAGTTTTCGGCTGAAAACTATTCGCTGCCCAATAAAACAGCCGTTATGTTGTCAAGGCCTCCGCCTTCGTTTGCTTCGGTAATAAGTTTTTCGGTTCTTGTTTTATAGGATGTTTCTTTTGTTGTATAAGTACCGGAAATGATTTCAGCGATCCGTTCGTTGTTAACGTGGTTTGTAAGCCCGTCTGTGCATAACAAAAGCCTGTCGTAATTGTCGATCCTGAAAAGATCGCATTCAACCCTTTCGTTAACGCCCAACGCACGAAGAATTATGTTTTTATTAGGGTGATTAACCGCCTGCTCGGGAGTCAATTCACCTTTTTCAATAAGATATTGAACAAAAGAATGGTCCGTTGATACCTGAATTAAAACATTTTCCGTCTGCTTATAAAGCCTGCTGTCACCGATGTTGACCGCAAAAGTACCGCAGAGACAAACGATTACTGCAACGAGAGTTGTACCCATACCTTCAAGGTCTGCGTTGGTCTTCGATTTTGAATATACTGCATAATTAGCTTGGTCAACGGCAGATTTCAAAAGGGATTTGATTTCGTTCTCGGTATAATCGTCGGGGTTTTTGGAAGAAAAAGCTTTTTTGACGACCGATGCAAAGGTCTTAACGGCAAGAGCGCTCGCTACGTTTCCGCCTTTTGCTCCGCCCATACCGTCACAAACGATAGCACAGAAATAACCTTCCTTGGCAAAAAGCGCAAAGCTGTCTTGGTTGTTCTTGCGTTTCATACCAACGTCGGTCTTACCGTTACATATCATACTTTTTTCTCCCTTCTAAAGAATTTTGCTATTTGTTACTGTCGTCAGCACGCAACTGTCCGCAGGATGCGTTTATATCTGCTCCAAGCTTACGTCTGACCGTTACGTTTATTTTATATAATTCTATCGTTTCTGTAAATAGTTTTATAGCATTTTTTTCGCTTCTTTGGAAATTTTTTTCCTTAATAGGGTTAACGGGTATCAAATTAAGGTGACACAGCATTCCGGATAATAGCTTACCAAGCTCGTGTGCGTCTTCTTTACTGTCGTTAACACCCGATATTAGCGCATATTCAAAAGAAATACGCCTGCCCGTTTTGTCGATATATCGCTTACAAGCATCAATAAGCTCTTTAACGCTGTATTTGTTTGCAATAGGCATGGTCTGCCTGCGCTTTTCGTCGTTAGGTGCATGAAGAGAGACCGAAAGGGTAATAGGAAGCCCTTCCTCCGCAAGACGGTCCATTTTGTCAACAAGACCGCACGTCGAAAGCGAAATGTGACGTAAACCTATGTTAAGTCCCGATTCATTGTTGACTAACTTTAAGAATTTTATAACGTTGTCGTAATTATCCAAAGGCTCGCCCATGCCCATAAGAACGATATTTGAAACACGTTCATTCAAATCACGTTCTGCTTCAAGAATCTGCAAAAGCATCTCGGAGGGCATAAGTGAACGAACCAATCCTGCCTTTGTCGAAGCACAGAAGGCACAGCCCATACGGCAACCGACCTGCGTCGAGATACACATTGTGTTTCCGTGATGATAACGCATAAAAACGCTTTCAACCGTTTCGCCGTCGTGTAATTCATAAAGATATTTAACCGTTCCGTCAATGGCGGAAACAAGCTTTCTTTTGATGCTTGCGGTGGGAATAAACGCATTTTCGGATAGCTTTTCACGAAAATCCTTCGGCAATACCGAAAATTCGGTTAAATCACGTTTTCCCTTATATAAACCTTCGAAAATCTGTTTCCCTCTGTATTTCGGCTGACCGAGCTGTACGCAAAATTCAGCCAATTCTTCGGGAAACATAGAAAGAAGATCGGTTTTCATCTCATTTCTCCCGTATTATTTTTGCCGTATAAAAGCCTTCGAATTCCTCACCGTAGGGAAGATAGGTCTTTTCCTCTATCAAACGGAAATTGTTGTTGTTTTCCAAGAAATCTCTAACGTTGTCTTCGTTTTCAATTTTGTTGACAGAGCAGGTCGAATATACCATAATTCCGCCAACCTTAAGGTATTTCGAAGCGGAATTGATAATAGCCTTTTGTGTGGGGTAAAGCCCCTTAAATTCATCGGGTGATTTGTATTTAATTTCGGGCTTACTGCCCATAACACCCGTACCGCTGCAGGGAACGTCGCAAATAACTCTGTCTGCCGTTCCTATAAGCGAATCGACGGTTCTTCTTGCATCGTTAACCTGCGTTTTAATTATAGTAATACCAAGCATTTCTGCACTCTTTTGAATAAGCGGAAGCTTGTTTTTGTGCAGATCAAAGGAATAAATATGCCCCTTGTTCTGCATATCAATAGCCGCACCCAAGCTTTTACCGCCGGGGCAGGCACAAACGTCAATAACGGTATGTCCCGGTTTTGCATCAAGAAGTTTAACAGCCTTCTGCGAAGCAAGCCCTTGAATATAAAAATTGCCGTCACTTATCTTTTCAATAACCTTTTGGCTGTTTTCGGCAACGACAGTAGTTTCCGAAATCACCGTACCGCCAATCTCGTCAGCAACGGAGGTTGCGTTGGATTTAAGAGTATTGACCCTCAAAAATAAAGGTTTGTTGCCAAAAAAGGATTCGAATATCTTTTCCGTATCGTCACCGTATTGACTTTGTATAAGCTCAAACAATTCTTTGTTTGCCGAATACTTAATATAACCTTCGGAATTATCGAGGTTCTCCAAAATTTTCTGCTTGCTTCTTGCAACGTTTCTCAAAACGGCGTTGACAAAGCCGGAATTCTTTCTCCCAAAAACCTCTTTTGCAATATTAACGGTTTCATCGCAAGCGGCACTGTCGGGAACTCTGTCCATATACAGGATCTGATATATTCCCGTCATAATAAGATATAAAATATCGGTGTCGGTCTGCTTTTTAACGTAATTGCTCAAAACCGTTTCAAGCGTAATTTTGCGTTCAAGCGTTCCAAGCGCAATTCTTTCCGCAAAAGCTCGGTCAAGTCCGTTCAAACCGTCAAATTCGGTGATCAGATTCGAATAAGCACCGCCGAATATTCGTTTTACGGCATAAAAAGCCGAAAGCCTTGCTTTATCGCTCATTAACTCTCGTTCCGTTCTCAATCTTGTGTCCGTTAAGATAACTGCTTGCGTCGCAAACACCCTTTCCTTCGGGACAAAGCTTTGTTATGATAATACTGCCTTCTGCGCAGGCGATCTCAATACCGCCCTTATCGGTCGACAAAACCGTACCAAATTCGCCGCGACCGTCAGAAACAACGGCATAGCGAACCTTTATACGCTTTCCGTTAAGGAAGAAAAACGAACCGGGGAACGGGGAGAGACCTCTGATTCTGTCACAAACCGCCTTTGCAGGCTCGTTAAATGTAAGATAAGCGTCGTCGTTACCTATCTTTGCCGCATAGGTCACAAGAGCTTCGTCTTGCTTCGTTCTCGGAATATTTCCGTTCTCTGCAAAAACGAGAAACTCCGTCAGAGCCTCCTTGCCGATTTCTGCAAGACGGTCGTGATATTCCTCTGCCGTCCATTCGGAAGGTATTTCGGTTTCCTTGGTAAGAACCATATCACCCGTGTCCATACCCTCGTCCATAAACATAACCGTAACACCGCCGACGGTATCGCCGTTCATAATTGCACGGTTTATGGGCGCAGCACCTCTAAGTGCAGGAAGCAGGGAAGCGTGTATGTTAAAACAACCGATCTTCGGTATATCCAATATTCTTTTTGAAAGTATTCTGCCGTATGCCGTAACGATAAAAAGATCGGCATCGGCGTTTACAAGCGTTTCAATAATGCTTTCGTCCTTGAGCGTTTCGGGCGAGATGACCTCTGTACCCTTTGAAAGCGCATATTGCTTAACGGGCGAAGGGGTAAGTGTATATCCACGTCCTTTAGGTCTGTCGGGCTGGGTAACTACAAGAACGACCTCGTGTCCCGATTCATATAGAGCCTCAAGAGAAGACACCGCAAAATCGGGCGTTCCCATAAAAACTATTCTCATTCTCCGTCCTCGATTTCGTCGGGATTGTAAATTTCATCGGCCTTGTCGATATAAAGTGTGCCGTCAAGATGGTCAAGCTCGTGGCAGAAGCATCTTGCCATAAGACCTTCGCCTTCGGCTTCGTAAATATTTCCGTTTCTGTCCATAGCACGAACCTTAACCCAAGCGGGACGCTTTACAAGACCGTATTTTTCGGGAACGGACAAGCAAGCCTCGATCTCTTCCTGAACCCCTTTGGTTTCGATAATTTCGGGGTTTATCATTTCGTATTTTATGTCGTCTATCTCAACGATAACGATTCTTCTCAAAACACCAACCTGAGGTGCGGCAAGACCAACACCCTGCGCCTTATCGAGCGTTTCGTGCATATCGTCAAGCAAGGTGAGTATTCTGGGGGTAATCTGCTCAACAGGTCTGCATTTTTTGCGAAGCGTTTCGTCGCCTTCTTTTAATATGTTTAAAATCGCCATAATTGCCTCCTAAATAATGCTGGGATTAACGTCAAGGTCAAGTTTTACGTTCTTAGGCAGTGCGGAAAGACCTTCTGCATACAAAGCGGAAAGAAATCCTCTTGCCCTTGCGCCGTCCTTGTATTTAATAATAATACGCTGACGGAATTTTCCCATAACCTTATAAATACCGTTTTTAAACGGACCGAATTTAATAATTTTAATATCTTTATATTCCTTGTCGTAAAGCGACAGTAATATCGTGTTGAATTTCTTTGCAAAAGCCTCGCAATCGCTTTCCGAAACCGAAGCAAACCCAAAAACAGCCATCGAACAGAAGGGAGGGAATACAACGGCTTTTCGCAATCGTATCTCGCTTTCAAAAAAGTCCTCGTAGTTCTGTGTTGCCGCAAGACAAAGAGTTTCGTTTTCGGGATTATAGGTCTGCAATATCGCACGACCACGCTTTCCCGAACGTCCTGCACGTCCCACAAGCTGTGAAATAAGCGAAAAGGTTCGCTCGCTTGCACGGAAATCGTCCATATAAAGTGCACTGTCCACAGAAACTGCACCCGCAAGCTTAACGTTGGGAAAATCAAGTCCCTTGGAGATCATCTGTGTACCAATAAGTATATCGGTTTCGCCGTTGGCAAATTCGTCAATAAGCTTATCGTGCGAAAATTTTGCTTTCGTCGTGTCGGAATCCATTCGGGTGATCTTCAAATCGGGAAAATCCCGTTCAAGCTCGTCTTGGAGCTTTTGTGTGCCGAATCCTTTGTATCCGATATGCTCACTTCCGCAAGCAGGGCAGTTATCGGGCAAAGCACTCGTGTATCCGCAATAGTGGCAGGACATTCGCTTTGCACTTTTGATATTACCCTCGTATGCGTGGTGTGTGAGCGAGACCGAACAGTTCGGACAGGCAAAAACGTATCCGCATGCACGGCAGGATATATGTGAATTATAACCGCGTCTGTTAACGAAAAGAAGCGATTGCTTTCCTTCTTCTTTTGCGGTTTTCAGTTCTTCCGAAAGCCTTTTTCCGATAAGCTTTTCCATGGTGAAGGTTTCGTCTTCACGCATATCTTCGATTATAACCTCGGGCAATTCGGTTCCGCCAAAGCGTTCTTTGAGGGTGAAAAGGGAATATGTTCCTGATTTTGCCTTTTGATAGCTTTCAATCGACGGTGTTGCAGAGGAAAGAAGCATTAAAGCCTTTGATTGACTGCATCTGAAGCGTGCAATATCAACTGCGTGATACTTGGGTTGCATCTCACTTTTATAGGTGTGCGCCTGCTCCTCGTCAATGGCAATAAGACCAAGATTTTTAAAGGGAGCAAAAATAGCACTTCTTGTGCCGATAACAACGTCAATATCGCCTGCAAGTATCTTTCTGTAAGTATCCGTACGCTCGCCGACGGAAAGCATCGAATGTATCAAAGCCAACCGCTTGCCGAAAGCTCTTGCATAAGCATTAACGGCTTGTGAAGCCAAACCGATCTCGGGAAGAAGGATTATAACCTGCCTTCCGCTTTCTATGACCGCTTTTGCGGTTTCTGTAATTACTCTCGTCTTTCCGCTTCCCGTAACACCAAAAAGCAAAGCCGCCTTAGCTTCTTTTGCTTCGGAAAGCTCGATAAGCCCCGAAACAGCGTTCTGCTGTTCCTCGGAGAGAGAATATTCTCCTTCGGGCTCAATTCCGTCAAAGGAATATGCATCACGGAAAAACGAGGTTTCCAGCTTGTTTATAATACCCTTTTTGATAAGAGCCGAAACAATAGCAGGCGAAAAACCGCCGATCTCTTCAATTTCGTGCATTGTTGCGGCAGGGTAATGAACGAGAAAAAGAAGTAAACCCTTTTGCTTCTCGGTCAATCCTTCGCCCGATTCCGCAATTTCGTTTGCTTCTTCTTCGGTAATGTTAAGACTGTATGTGAAAAGATTCTTTTCATTAAGCTTTTCCGGCACTCTCGATTTCTTAATAAGAATCCCAAGCCTGCAAAGCGAATTAAGAAGCGTTTTTGCTTCTTCTCCGTATTCGGAAATAATCTCACGCTCGCTGACTGTACCTTTAAGCGATACCGTTCTGAAAAGAACCTCGCCTGCCGAGTTAAGCTTGCTTATATCTGCGTTCTCTGCAGGCTCATAAATTGTTTCGCTGTCAAGATTAACTCCCGGGGGAATAACCGTGCGGAAGGCACTCCCGAAAGTGCAGAAAAAGCGCTCCTTCATGAAGGTGCAGGTGTTGATAAGGTCTTCGGGCACGTCAAAAGGATAGCGCATAATGCTGTCGATGGGCTTAACGTGAGGATATTCACAGCTCTCCGCAAAACCAACGACTATTGCGCTTCTTCTTTTGTTTGCGTTTCCGAACGGAACAACAACTACCGAACCAACCTTAATTTCTTCACGTAATTCAAAAGGCACAAAATAAGAATATTTTCTGTCAATGCCGTAAGAAATATCGGTTATGTGTACGAAGGCATACGCTTTGTTCATTTCAATCAGTCAGTGATTATGGTATATTCGCCGTCGTAAAGCTTCTGAACGGCAACAGAAACCGGCTTTTCGGAAAGGAGGGGATCGTTATCGTATTTGCTGTCCTTGCTGAAACGGTCGGTCTCAAGTCTGCGCTGTTCTTCAAGCTCACGTTCTGCATTTGCTTTGTCGATAATGTGACGTGCACCCTTTGCGGTAGCAATAACAAGCTTGTAACGGTTAACTTTATCGTTTGTAAGGTCCTGAACGTTGGGATAGAGCATCATAATGCATTTACCTCTCTTTTATAATGTTTCTGTGATGTTTTTAATGATAATTTCGGGTTCTTCCGAGGAACATATAATGTGGTCGCTGTCGGTTATAAGAACCGATTTCGTTTTCTTGCCGCAGCTTACGTCGATAAGACGGCCTGCGTTTTTTGCGTCCTGAATCAAACGTCTTATAGGAAGCGAATCGGGAGAAACGACCGAAATAAGCCTGTCGCAATTAACAAAATTGCCAAAGCCTGCGTCAATAAGCTTCATTGCGTTCTCCTATTCAATGTTTTGTATCTGTTCACGAATCTTTTCAACAAAGCTCTTTGCATCGATAACAAGCTTTGCAATCTCGCCGTCGTTGCATTTCGAACCGATGGTGTTTACTTCACGGTTCATTTCCTGAACAAGAAAGTCAAGCTTTCTGCCAACGGGAACGGATTCTTTAAGAATCGATTTGAACTGTGTGAAGTGAGAATCAAGCCTTGCAAGTTCTTCGCTTATATCCGCCTTGTCTGCAAAAACTGCACATTCCGTAAGCAGTCTTGCTTCGTCGTAATTGACGTTGTCCAAAAGCTCTTTGATTCTGGCTTTCATCTTTTCATTGTTTTCTCTGACAGAATCGGGCGCACGGAGAACGATCTTGCTTCGAATATCTTCAAGCACCGCAAGATGAGAAAGAAGATCACTTTCAAGCTTTTCTCCTTCTGCTTGGCGCATAGCGGTGAAAGCATCGAAAGCCTTTTCCATAACCGCCGTAAGAGGAGCTTTGAGAGCTTCCATATCCTCATCGGGACGGGTTTGGACAAAAACCTCGTTTCTGCTCGCAACGGTGTGTATGGAAACCTCGCCGCCAAGCTCATATTTAGCCTTTATTTCTCTTAATAAAGAAACGTAGCTTTCAAGAAACTTTTCGTTGACCGAAAGACCGTTGTCGTTGCCTTCAATGTTGTCGATAGAAATGTATATATCCATCTTACCTCTCGAAACACGGCTTGAAGCATATTGCTTAACCGTATCCTCAAGAGCGGTATACATACGACCCAACTTGATGTTTGTATCGAGATAACGGCTGTTGACCGATTTAACCTCGCATAATATGTCACGTCCGTCAATAACTTCACGGTGACGGCCGTAACCGGTCATGCTTTTTATCATTGCAAAACCTCCGTAAATAATATCATATAATTATAACATATATAGTATATAAAAGTCAATATCGCTTTCCGAAAAGTATGGGCTTTAACTTTTGAACGTAATAAACCGAGATTCTCTCCAAAGCAAGGTCGAACACAACAAAAGTTACGTTCGCAAGAATACAAATGACGGCTGTAAAACCGCCGAACTCTTCCTGCAGACCAAAAAATTCCTTTGCCAAATAGATAAAAATTGCAAGAAAAATATTAAAACAAGCTATCCTTGCCGTATATGAAAGCCAGATTGGCTTAATGCGGTTTAACGGCTCTTTAACTATCGGATAAAACCCTGCAAATGCGGCAAAGATCAAAGCCGCAACCTTGTATGGAAGAATAAGCAGGGAAATAATCGAAACGGCTAAATAAACGCCAAAGCTCCAACCCTTGCCCAATTCGATAAAAGCAACAAGTATTATCAAACTTGCAAAAGCGGCGGCACTCAAGTCAAGCGTTTGAAAAACCGAGCCCACAAATAAAACGATAACCGATAATGCAGTGAATA
>JAFVXP010000123.1 GCA_017501055.1 Clostridia bacterium
TATTTAATTATTTAAAAAGTTCCTGCGGGTCATAATTCGGAACAGCGCCAAGATTTTGCACTACAAAATCCGAAAGAATTACTGCCCTGTCAAGACATTCGCCTATGTCTTTCCCCGAAAGAAGATTCACAAGGAAACAGGCGGAAAAGCTGTCGCCTGCACCGACGGTGGAAACGACCTCACCTTTTGGTTTTTCGGAGCAAAGCATTTGCCGTTTTCTGCAATCGTAAACAAAAGCACCGTCACGCCCAAGGGTCAGGCAGATGTACTTCAATTTAGGGTATTTAGCCGAAATATCAAGAACGGTATGCAAAGGGTCCCGTCTTCCGAAAAAGCCGATCTCCTCGTCGCTCACCTTAAGGATAGTCGTTTCACGCATAAGACGGTCGACAAGCTCTCTTGTATAGAGATCCGAACGGAAATTCACGTCAAAAAAGACTTCCTTTTTGTCAGTGTATTTCAAAATCTTTTCAAAGCTTCTTCTTGACTGCGGTGAACGCAAAGCAAGCGTTCCCATATATAAAGCATCAAAGCTGCCGTAGATAACGCTGTCGGGAATATTGTCGTAAGCGGTGTTGCTTTCTAAAAAATATTTCGGTTTTCCGTTTTCAAGAACGATGTTACAAACGCCCGTCTTGCGCTTTCGGTCTACCGAGATATAATCGCATTTAATGCCTGCGTTTCTTGCTTCGGTTATTGCTTGCCTTCCGTTTTCGTCGTCGCCGACACAGGAAACAAGAAAGCTTTCCGCACCTAATCTTGAACAGTGCGCCGCAAAATTATACGGCGCACCGCCTATTTCTTTTTTATCTTCGAATACGTCCCAAATTATTTCGCCAAACGATAAAATCTTCATTACGGCTTATTTAGAACCGTTTTGTTTGCTCTTGAAGAACTGCATGTCTTCGTTAAGCTGGCTTTCTGCCACACTCTTCTTTGCTTCAAATGCAGAGGAGAAGGTACCGAGAGGCGCAGTTGCCATATCGTGAAGAACAGAACCCAAACCGTAGGGAGACTCGGTGGAATCGCCCCATTTGAATATCAAACCGACGTCGCAGGCACGGGAAGGAAGGATATAGTTGTTGAGCATATCCTTGGAATCGTCGTCACGGGTCTTCATATAGTCGAGAATTTCCTGATAGCTTACCGAAACGGTGTTCATAGATTCTGCACCGATAACGTTAAGAAAATCGACGATCATAGGAATCTTTGCCGCATCAACAGAGCTGGGAACAGCAAAGCAGGTTGCACTCCAGGGGTTAACGAGGGAATAGTAGCCTTCCTGATTAGCGTCAGCCTTGGGAACGGGAACGATACCGAAATGGTCTTCCATAGCACCGCCGATGGTGATTATAGAGCCCATACCCGCATTGTGGAAGAGGACTCTGCCGGAGGTAAAGCCTTCTTCGATGAGCTTATCGGGCCAAGCAGTAACGGAGAAGTAATCGTCTGCCGCAATATAATGCTCGGTATCTTTAACAAATTCCTGAAGCTTATCCATAAGCTTGGAGCTGCGCTGGTTATACATACTGATGTAGGGGTATCCGTCTGCGCCGGGCTTTGCGATCTTTTCGCCCGATGCAAAGAATATGCTCCACATATCATCTCTGTTACCGCCCCAGCCGTAGGTATCTTTATAGTCTATCTTACCGTCTTGGTTGTCGTCGTTGCCAACCTTTCTTGCCGCTTCAAAAGCAACGTCAACGGTCCATTTGCCCTGACGTACAAGGTCGTAAGGGGTACCGCCGAAATCTTCGGTAAGGTTCATCTTTTCCCAAAGCTCAAGATTGAAATAAAGAGCAGAGGTGTGGGTCTTGTTGGTAATACCAAGCTCGCCTATCATAAAATAGAGCTGACCGCCCTGCGTCATATCGGTATTGAAGGCTTGGTTCCACCAAGGAGCTTCAAGCTGAAGTCCGTTGAGAGAACGGAGGTCGAGCAAAAGGTCTTCCATAGCGAGAGATGCGCCGTCGTAAAGACAGGGAACAACGATGTCAAATTCGTTAACACCGCTTATCGCATTTCTTCTTACGGTTTCCAAAACCTTTTTACCGGGACCGCCGCTTGTAGGTATCTTGATCTCTTCAATGGTAATACCAAGCTTTTCTTCAACAAGATTCTGACGGTTTTTAAGGTCTTCGTTGAGAGATTCGGGATAGGTTTTGTCGCAACCGTCTTCATAAGTGTTGAAAACGATCTCCGATTCATAAGAATCAAGCGCACTTGCCGTCAAGAAGGTTATGGTTTCGCCTTCATAGGTCTTGCCGGAGGTTGCGCCGACGTATCTGCCGTTTGCGTCCTTGTATACGTCTGTACCCGAAACGTTTGCATTGGGATCAACGGAGGTGTCGTTGGAATCCTGACAAGCAGTCAACGCAAGGGTAAACAAGAACAATACGGCAATGATCAATGAGTATATTCTTTTGTGTGCCATAGTCTTTCTCCTTGGAATTTTTTGTAGCAACATTATAACATATCGTTTTAACGATTGCAAGGAATCAAACGGGAATTGTCAAAAAATAAAGTAAACTATTGCAAAACAGGACGAGTTGTGATAAAATCATTAACAAATCTGTGAAAATTTATAACACTCAGAGGTCTTTATGGAAAACAAAGAGATCAAAAAACCGAAAAAAGAAGGCCGTCGTGTCCGTTCGCTCGACCCAATGCATTACGTTGGAAATTTCTTTATGAAGACAAGGAACGATGCGACAAACTTTTTTTCGGAATCTATAGACATAAGAACTGCCGAGGAATATATCCGCCAAAAGCGTGAGCAAGGTCTTAAGGATTTCAGTATGATGCACGTTTTCCTTGCCTCGTTCGTAAGACTCTATTCCCAACACCCGGAAATGAACCGTTTCATAAGAGGTCAGCGTATCTATGCCCGTAACGATATTGAAATCGTTATGACGATAAAAAAAGAGATGAAGCTCAACGGCGACGATACGGTTATAAAACTCAATTACGAGCCCGACGCAACCGCAGAAGAGATTTATCATATCACAAACAAGATCATTGAGGAAGCACGTAATGAATCGGGCGATTTTGATGATTCAATGAAGCTGTTTAACTATATCCCCCGTTTTATAATGCGTTTTGCCGCTTCGGTGCTTAACGTAATGGATTATTACGGACTTATTCCTAAATCTCTCACAAAGATATCTCCCTTCCACGGAAGCCTTGTTATAACCTCGCTCGGCTCGCTTGGTATTCCGCCGGTTTATCATCATCTTTATAATTTCGGCAATATTCCGATATTCTTCGCATTCGGTAAACGCTATAACAAGTACGAAATAACAAAAGACGGCACTCCCGAAAAGGTAACGTATATGGATTACCGTATCTCCTGTGACGAGCGTATCGCCGACGGACACGCATATTCGGTTGCGTTAAGATACATAAACAGTCTGTTGCGCAATCCTTCCCAGCTTGACGAACGTCCCGAAAAAATCGTAGAAGACATTCCGTAATAATACCCCACAAAACAAGTTTTGTAGGGTGATTGAGGGGCCCATAGATTTAGATGTCCGTTCGCTCGCGCCGTCGCGCCTCGCCTATACCCCACAAAACAAGTTTTGCGGGGACCCCGTGGCTCGACACTCGCGGACATCAGAGGTATATTTTTCAAGGCGCATGTCCTTGAAAAATATGATGAATCTATTGTATATATTGCCTTGCTCTTTCAAAAACGCAATAAAAAAACAAAGGCTATCGTGTAAAAACGGTAGCTTTTTTGTTTGTTTTGTGATATTTGGGGCGTTTTTTCGAATTTTGCTGTGATTAACGGAGAAAAGTCAAAAAACATTTGAAAAACTCTTGAAAAATCGTTCATAAAGTGATAATATCTGCACTTGTATTATATTAAA
>JAFVXP010000010.1 GCA_017501055.1 Clostridia bacterium
GATTACGGGGCTCGAACCCGCTACCTCCACCTTGGCAAGGTGGCGCTCTACCAAATGAGCTAAATCCGCACGTCTTTGCGGAGCAGCTTTAACGGAAAGGTTTAAGAAAATAGTTGGCGATTCGGATGGGACTCGAACCCACGACCTCCGCCGTGACAGGGCGGCATTCTAACCAACTGAACTACCGAACCATATTGGCTGCGTCAACGCGCTTGACTATAATATCACATCTAAAAGTATTTTGCAATAGTTTTTTGAAAAAAAGTTGAAATTTTTTTCGATTTATTTTATTGTTGTTTTTCTTCCATAATCTTTTCGATTATTTCCGCCGCATCACCCACAAATTTACAGCAAGGACGGGTTGCATAATACTCTTCCGTACGCTTTGCGGGGTTCTCGCCGTCTGTATTCTTTATACCAACAAGAAGCTCTTTGCAGATATAGGTCTTGTTCTTTGCCTTGAATTCTTCGGCTATACGGCGTATTAATGCATAGTGCTCGGACTTCTTTTTATGGTCGTCGTTTTCGGAATAGCCCCACAAAAGACCGGCAACGGCAAAAGCACCGCTGCAAGCACCGCAGACCTCACGAAGCTTACCCATTCCACCGCCGAACGACGAGGACATTTTCATTGCGGTTTCAAAATCCAAGCCTATCTCATCGCAAAATGCGCCTACGACCGATTGAGCACAGTTATATCCGTTATTGAACAGTTCTTCTGCCTTTTTTACGTGATCCATAATTAACACCTCGCACCCACATATTCTACATCAAGTTTAATTTTTCGTCAATAGCGTTTTTGTATTATTATGGAATCTGCGGTTATAATATCAAAGAGGTGAATTTATGACTATTACCGTTGTTCGTGCTTTCATATTTTATATTATGCTCACCGCCATGATGAAGCTTATGGGTAAGAGGCAGATCGGCGAAATGCAGGTTTCCGAGCTTGTTACTACCGTCTTGCTTTCCGAGCTTGCCGTACTTCCCGTTACAGACACAGACATTCCCATTTTACACGGCATTATGCCTCTTTTGCTTATTTCGTCTATCGAGGTTATCGTTTCGTTAATAAGCCAAAAGAGCAGGAATTTCAGAGTTTTTCTTAACGGCGAGCCGATAGTTTTATTTGAAAACGGCAGGTTTGATGAAGATAACCTTCTTGTTGCAAGAATATCGACCGAAGACGTTGAGGCACAGGTCAGGATAAACGGATTTAAGGACCTTGGCGAGGTGCAGAGAGTTATGCTTGAACGCACGGGAAAGATGAGTATTCTGCCTCTTGACAGCGAGGCGATGCCCAATCAATCGGGAGAATAGTTTATGAATAATTTTATAGTTGCAATAATCATTCTTGCCGTGGTAATTGTTTTTTCGGTTATCAATTCAATATACATTTGCTCTGTCTGTGACGATATAACGGCACTTATAGACCAAAACAAGCTTGACGAGGCAAAAAAGCTTTGGGAAGAAAAGAAGGATTATATATCATATTTCGTGCGTGATGCGGAGATTGACGTTGTTTCTTCCGAAGCCGAAGCCATCGGAAGCGATACCCCCATTGAAGACGGTGAGGCGGTCGGTATGCGCTTCCGAGAGGCTATAGGAGAGATCAAGGACACGGAAGAATTCTCGCTGACAAATATTTTTTGACGATAGTTTTCTCTCTTTATTGACAGAAAACGACAAAAGGTTTATTATATATAAGGTATACAAAACGTGCAGATATTTCAGTTCCTTTGTTTTAAACTTCGGGCACGTTCGTCTATACCGAATATTCATTATTAGGATATGATTATAACTGTCGAAAGGGCATTAATTTATGAAAAGAATTAAACTTTCTCCCTCCGCACTCTCCTGCAACTTTGCAAACGCAGGAATCCAAATTGAGCTTGCAAAGCAAGGCGGTGCGGAATATATTCATCTTGACGTTATGGACGGTGTTTTTGTTCCGAATATCTCGTTCGGTCAGCCTGTTGTTAAATCGTTATCCAAGTGCACAGACCTTGTTTCCGACGTGCATCTTATGATCACCGACCCTATCCGTTACATAGAAGATTTTGCATCGGCCGGTGCAGATATTATCACTATCCACGCCGAAGCAACCGATGACGTTGAAGCTTGCCTGAACAAGATCCGTGCCTGCGGTAAGAAAGCAGGTCTTTCAATAAAGCCGAAGACCCCCGTTTCTGCAATAATCCCCTATCTTCCCCTTTGCGACCTTGTTCTTGTTATGACTGTCGAACCCGGATTCGGCGGACAGAAGTTTATGGCGGATATGCTTCCCAAATGTACCGAGCTTCGTGATTACAGAGATGCTCACGACCTTGATTTTGAAATAAGCGTTGACGGCGGTGTTTCTGCCGATAACGCAAAGATGTGTGTGCTTTCGGGCGCAAACGTTCTTGTTGCCGGAAGCAGTGTTCTCGGAAAAGAAGATATTAAGGGTGCGGCAGAAGAGCTTCTTAAAGCCGCTAATATAGGTTAAAATGGCTACAAAAAGAACAACTAACTACAGAAGAAAAAAACGCAACAAAAACAGTCTGCTTTATATTGCGCTTTCGTTTCTTGTTGCCGCTATTGCCGTTGGGGTTATTATTGTTTGTATCCTTGCGGAAAGCGAGGGCTGGTTTGATAGCTCTAATGACGTTTCCGACGTTTCAAAAGACGTTAGTAACGAATACAGTGAAGACAGCCTTAATAATTCGCTCATAACCGATGTTTCGTATATTTCCGAAGAACCCGACGAGAGCGTTGAGAATATTTCGGGCGAGCCTGATGTTTCGGATATTTCCGACGTTTCAGATATTTCGGACATAAGCGACATTAGTGACGTTAGTGACGAAACTTCCGACAAAGAACCCGAGCAAAACGACAAAACGAAGGCATACGAGGATTATATCGGCATTGATTACGCCATTGATATGACGAAATACGAGCAATACGTCGCTCCTAAAAACGAAAAGGATTTCCTTTTCCTTGTAAATCCCGATAATCCGCTTTCGAAGGATTTTGTTCCTGCCGACCTTGTTAAATGCACCAATATCCGTGCAGGCCGTCCTGCAGAATGGAGCAAGATGGACAGAACGGCAAATTATGCGCTCGAGGCCTTTCTTCTTGAAGCAAAGCATTACGGCTTTGACGATATAACCGTTACGAACGCATACCGTTCTTATGCATCGCAGAACAGCTTATTCACCAATTACGTTAAATCCGACCTTAAAAGCGATTATTATTGCGACAAGTGCAACGAATATATCGACGTCAGCTATGAAAAAAGCAAGGTTAAGAACGGTAAATGCGCTGTTTGCGGTGAAAAATTGAGAAGACCCACCAAAGAAGAAACCACGGCGCACGTTTTGACCTATTCGACACGTGCAGGTACGAGCGAGCATCAATCGGGGCTTTGCTGTGATATGCACAACCTCCCTGCGACGACGAGTGCTTTTGACAACACTCCCGAAGCAAAATGGCTTGCGAAAAATGCACACAGATTTGGTTTTATACTCCGTTACCCCGAGGGCAAACAGCATATTACGGGCATCAAGCACGAATCCTGGCATTTCCGATTTGTTGGCAGAACCGCCGCAACGGAAATGTATGAGCGTGGTTTAACGCTTGACGAATATTTGGGTTGAAACTATTGACAAGCAATAAAAATAGTGATAAAATCATATAAAATTTATAAATCCTATGATCGGGAGTAGTAAGTAAAAGGGCTACCGACAGCGAGTTGATGACAGTGGAAGTTCAACAGGCAAGTTTTTACCGAATGGACCCGAGAGGAGCAAGGCGGAAAGTTTTTTACAAGTATGCCGCGCCGTGTTTGTCCCCACGTTAACGGGAAGGGTATTTGAGTACCTACTGAGTATAATTTTGAGTGGCACCGCGAGATATATCGCCTCAAAGGTTTGGTATATCTTGCGGTTTTTTATTGAAAATGATAAAGGAGATTTTTAAAAATGGCTTCTATTCCTTACAAGATATTTCTTTCGGAAAACGAAATACCGAAGCAATGGCTTAACCTTCGTGCGGCAATGAAAAACAAGCCTGCTCCCATGCTCGACCCCGAAACAAAACAGCCTGTTACCTTTGAACAGCTTCAAAGGGTCTTCTGTGACGAGCTTGCAAGACAGGAATTGAACGAGACCGATCTTTACATCGACATTCCCGAAGGTATTATTGATTTCTATAAAATGTTCCGTCCCTCGCCCACGATCCGTGCCTATAACCTCGAACGTGAGCTTGGTACGCCTGCGCATATTTATTATAAATATGAAGGCGCAAACACTTCGGGCTCGCACAAGCTTAATTCTGCCGTTGCGCAGGTCTATTACGCAAAGGAACAGGGTATAACCTCCCTTACTACCGAAACGGGTGCAGGTCAATGGGGTACTGCTCTTGCCATGGCTTCTGCCTTTTACGGTGTTGATCTTACCGTATATATGGTTAAGGGCTCTGCTATGCAGAAGCCTCACAGAAAAGAGGTTATCCGCACGTTCGGCGCAGAGGTTATTCCTTCCCCCTCGATGACGACAGAGGTCGGCAGACGCATTAACGAAAAGTTCCCGAACACCACGGGTTCGCTTGGCTGTGCTATTTCCGAAGCGGTTGAAAAGGCTACCACCACCGAAAATTGCCGTTACGTGCTTGGCAGTGTTATGAACCACGTTTTGCTTCATCAATCGATAATCGGTCTTGAAGCAAAGGCCGCACTCCAAAAATACGGTGTATATCCCGATATCGTTATCGGCTGTGCGGGCGGCGGTTCGAACCTCGGCGGTCTTATTGCCCCCTTTGCCGTTGATAAGATTAACGGAACGCACAACCCCGAATTTTTGGCAGTTGAGCCTTCCTCCTGTCCCTCGCTTACAAGAGGTTCGTTCGTTTACGACTACGGCGACACGGGTCACATGACTCCTTTAATTAAGATGTATACGCTCGGTTCGGAATACATTCCTGCATCGAGCCACGCAGGCGGTTTGCGTTATCACGGTATGAACTCCGTTGTTTCCCAGCTTTACGACGACGGCTTGATGAAGGCTACGTCCTACAAGCAGACCGAAGTATTCGATGCCGCAACGACTTTCGCAAAGGTTGAAGGTATCCTCCCTGCTCCCGAATCCTCCCACGCAATACGTGCCGCTATGGACGAGGCATTGCGTTGCAAGGAAACAGGTGAGGAAAAGGTTATTCTCTTTGGTCTTACGGGTACGGGTTATTTTGATATGCCCGCTTACGAGCAGGTCAACAACGGTACTATGACCGATTACGTTCCCACCGATGACGAGATTAAAAAGAGTATTGAAAGTCTTCCTAAATTCTAACTATATAATACGGACGCTTTGCGTCCTACAACCCTTCAGTCAAAACCTTCGGTTTTGCCAGCTCCCCAATGGGGTCCCCGCAAAACTTGTTTTGTGGGGTATACTACACAGGGGAGCCTTTTTTATCTCACGATGAAAAAACGCAGGTTTATAAACCTGCGTTTTTGTTTGTCGGGGTAATTTATAGTTTTACTTTTTTCAATAATAACGAATTTGTTACAACGGAAACAGAGGACAAAGCCATTGCCGTTCCTGCGATAACGGGAGAAAGCAGACCGAATGCGGAAAGAGGTATTCCTATCGTATTATAAAAGAACGCCCAGAAAAGGTTCTGCTTAATCTTACGCATTGTTGCTCTTGAAAGCGAAACTGCATCGGAAACCGATGAAATACCGCCGCCGACAAGCACAATATCTCCCGATTCCATTGCTATATCAGTACCGTTACCAACGGCAAATCCAACGTCGGCAAGCGTTAATGCAGGCGCATCGTTTATGCCGTCGCCGACCATACCGACAGTTCCGTATTCATCACGAAGGGTCTTTAATACGTTCACCTTATCCTCGGGAAGTGCGTTTGCTACAACGGAATCTATATTCACGGCATCTGCAACCGTTTTTGCGGTATATTCATTGTCGCCCGTGACGAGCACGGTTTTTATATGCATACCGTTAAGGCGTTTTAACGATTCGAAGGAATCCTCTCTTATCGGGTCGGAAACAGCCAAAGCAAGAGAGGGTATGCCGTCAATTGCCGTTACGATAAGAGTTTTTCCGTTTACTGCAAGCGATTTTATATCATCGTTAAGTTTGCAATCACAAAGCGTTTCTATCCAGGAAGGCTTGCCGACGGCAACCTGTTTACCTTCAACCGTTGCAATAACGCCGCAACCCGTTACCGATTCAAAATTGACACATTCGGGTATTTCACCTTCATATTCGGACACAACAACGTGTGCGAGAGGGTGCTCCGAGCGAGCCTCGACCGAAGCGGAAAGACGCATTGAATCATTAATATTGCCGTTTATTGATACTCTTTCGGTTATACGGGGTGTTCCCTCGGTTAATGTTCCCGTTTTATCAAGAACGAGCGCTTTTATCTTGCAGACCTGCTCCAATGCATCGGCATTCTTTATAAGTATACCCATTGATGCACCTCTGCCGATACCTACCATCAACGCTGTCGGCGTTGCAAGTCCAAGAGAGCAAGGGCAAGCAATTACAAGCACGGCAACTGCTCTGTCGATCGCTTCTTGGAGAGAAAGGTTTGCAAAAAGTGAAACAACAAGAGTTATTATTGCTATTACTGCAACTGTTGGCACAAAGACCGCAGAAACATTATCGGCGATATTCTGGATATGCGCCTTTGAGGATTGAGCTTCTTCAACAAGACGGATTATACCCGAAAGCATTGTATCGCTTCCGACGTTTTCTGCACGGAATTTTATTGCACCTCTGCCGTTTACCGTTCCGCCGAAGACCTTATCCCCGATATTTTTGCCGACAGGCATACTTTCACCCGTGAGCATAGATTCATCAATAGAGGTCGTTCCCTCGATAACGACACCGTCGGCAGAGATGGATTCGCCCGGACGGACGATAACTATATCGCCGATAACAATTTGTGAAGCAGGAATTTCTGTTTCAACGTTATCACGGATAACGGTTGCACGCTTGGGCGCAAGGTCCATTAATTTTTCTATGGATTCCGAAGTCTTTGCCTTTGCCTTTGCTTCAAGCATTTTACCAAGCAAAACAAGCGTTATTATCATTGCAGAGCTTTCAAAATAGAAAACTCCCAAATTTGCAAAGAGGCTGTATACGCTGTATGCATACGATGCCGTTGTTCCGAGCGCAACAAGAACGTCCATGCTTGGACTTTTGTTCTTTAATGAATAATATGCGCCACGGTAGAACCTAAATCCCGCAACAAACTGAACGGGGGTTGCAAGCGCAAGTTGAAGATAGCCGTTATGCAAAATATGCATAAGTTCCGATTTCGGTGCAAATATCATCAATGCCATCATCACAAAGAACGGCAGAGAGAATACCGCAGAAAAGACAAACGTCAATAAGGTTTGCTTGAATTCACGTTTGCGTGCGGTTCTTACGTCAGGCAAGACCGAATATCCTGCCTTTTTTATTGCTTTTTCAAGCGTTTTTATATCAGTCACGTCTTCGTCAAACGTTACCTCTGCCCTGCCGTTTGTATAGGAAACGATCGCATTGATAACACCCTTTTGAGCTCTAAGCGCATTCTCAACCGCAGCAGAGCAACGGACGCATGACATTCCGCCGACTTTTATTATTGTATCTTTTATCATTTTACTTTTGCAGAGAAGCCGACGGCAACAACTGCTTCGCAAAGTGCGTTTGCATCGATTTTTGAAGGAATATAGGAAACCTTAACGTCGCCCGAAGCAAGGTCTGCTTCTGCAGACTTAACTCCCTTTAATGCTTTAAGCGCATTTTCTACCTTTGCTTTACAATGGTTGCAATGCATTCCATCAACGGAAAGGATCATTTCTTCTTTTTTATCAAAAAACATAACAATATCTCCTTTTTGTTTTTTTATTATTTTACAACAAAAGAGCCGTTATTTCAAGCAGAACGGCTCTTTATTTTTTATTTATTGCCTCTGCATTTATCGGAAAGAGCACAGCCTTCACAGCCGCAGCCGCAGCCCAAGGCGGATCTGCCCGATCTTTTATCCTTTATCATCTTGCGGATTATCAAAACAACCGCAAAAACAATCAAAGCAGAAACCAAAATTGTTGAAAGATTATTCGTTATCCACAACATAACTAAACCTCCTATTTTTTAGGTTTGTAGGGCTTTCTTGCAAGCATATATGCAAGATACATTGCAACAAGCGTTGCAAAAATGAATCCGACAACGTTTATATTACCCATAACGGCAGAGCCGAACTGATATATCATAAGCGATACGGCATAGGCGAAAACGCATTGATAGGTTATTGTTATTACCGTCCATTTGGGCGAATTCATTTCACGTCTTATTGCACCGATAGCCGCAAAGCAGGGAGCGCAGAGAAGGTTGAAAGCAAGGAAGGAATATGCCGCCAAGGGACCTATACCTTTAAAGCCGAGAACACCGAAAACGGCAACTATCTCTTCTTTTGCAACCAAGCCCATTATTGTTGCAACGGTAGATTCGATATTACCGAAGCCCAAGGGGGCAAATATCCATTTAATTGCGCTTCCGAGATATCCGAGAAGGCTTTCGTCAAGCGCCATTTCTCGCGAGAAGGTGAACGCATTGCCGATAAATCCGAAATGCGAGCCTGCCCAAATCAACATTGAGGAAAGCAAGATTACCGTTCCTGCTTTTTTAACGAAGGAACTGCTTCTCTCCCAAGTCGCATAGAATATCGAATTAAAAGTCGGCATATGGTATGCAGGCAATTCCATTACAAAGGGAGAGGGTTCGCCATAGAATAGTTTTGTTTTCTTAAGCATTATACCCGAAACTACTATTGCCGTCACACCAAGGAAATATGCGCTCGGAGCAACCCACCAAGCACCGCCGAAGAGCGACGATGCAATAAGACCGATAACGGGAAGCTTTGCACCGCAAGGGATAAACGTCGTAGTCATTATCGTCATACGGCGTTCCTGTTCGTTTTCGATAGTACGTGATGCCATAATACCGGGTACACCGCAACCCGAGCCGACAAGCATAGGTATGAAGGATTTACCCGAAAGGCCGAGCTTGCGGAAGAGTTTATCCATCATAAACGCAATACGGGACATATATCCGCAGGATTCAAGGAAGGAAAGGAACAAGAACAATACGATCATCTGCGGCACAAAGCCCAAAACAGCACCGACACCGCCGATTATACCGTCGATTATAAGGCGTCTTAACCAATCGGCATTAACGTTTATTGCATCAAGTCCTCTCTCCGCAAGGACGGGAACACCGTCTATCCAACGTCCGAAAATATTGAATCCTTCGCCGAAAAGACCGTCGTTTGCCCAATCGGTTGCCCAAGTACCGACGGTTGAAACAGAGATATAATATACAAGGAACATTATCACGGCAAAGATAGGAAGTGCAAGGAAACGGTTTGTTACAATTCTGTCTATCTTGTCGGAAACCGAAAGCTTGCCGACGTTTTTCTTTTTAACACACTTTTCTACAATACGCTGAATGTAAATATATCTTTCGTTTGCGATGATGCTTTCGGCATCGTCGTCAAATTCGTCTTCAACGTGAACGATGTCTTCCTCGATATGTGCGATAGTTTTTTCGGGAATCGAAAGTGCTTCGTAAACACGTTTATCACGTTCGAAAAGCTTTATTGCGTACCAACGCTGTTGGTCCTTCGGAAGCTCGTGCACGACGGCTTCTTCGATATGTGCAAGAGCATGCTCGACCTCGCCCGAGAAGATATGCATAGGCTCTGCCTTTTGCTCGATAGCGGCATTGATAGCAAGCTCGATTGCTTCGGTTATACCCTCTTCTTTAAGCGCAGATATTTCGACAATGGGACAGCGAAGTGCCTTTGAAAGACCTTCTATATTAATTTCATCGCCGTTTTTGCGGACTATATCCGCCATATTAAGCGCAATTACCGTGGGTATACCAAGCTCGGCAAGCTGGGTTGTAAGATATAAATTTCTCTCGAGGTTGGTTCCGTCAACGATATTCAATATCGCATCGGGGCGCTCGTTTACAAGATATTTACGTGCAACAACTTCTTCGGGAGTATAGGGAGAAAGCGAATAGATACCGGGAAGGTCGGTTACGATAACGCCTTCACGTTTTTTAAGCTTTCCCTCTTTCTTCTCAACCGTAACGCCGGGCCAGTTACCTACAAACTGGTTTGAGCCGGTCAACGCATTGAACAGCGTTGTTTTACCGCTGTTGGGGTTGCCTGCAAGGGCAATCTTTATTTCCATTTGATTTTCCTTTCGTTCAAACGGTTAGCAGAGGCTAACCGACAGGTATAAAAATTTGAAAACCGAGAGGTTTCCCGAAAAAATTATTCGATTTCGATCTTTTCGATGTCTTCTTTTCTTAATGAAAGCTCGTACCCTCTCAAATTAACCTCAACGGGATCGCCGAGAGGGGCAACCTTACGGATATATATTTCAACGCCTTTTGTTACGCCCATATCCATAATACGCCGTCTTAATGCACCTTCGCCGTGAACACGCACGACCTTTACCGTATCGCCGATCTTTGCATCAAGCATTGTTTTCATTAATTTCACCTCTTTAGCGTTTGCCTTTCATTAGTTAGCGTATGCTAACTCCTTGATATATAATACTTATTTTCGCCTTATTTGTCAACATTTTTTCGACATTTTTTTCGTTTTTGGCGTTTAAGCGCAGAAATAGTTAGCACACGCTAACTCCGTTTGTGCATTTTGACAATGATAGCATAAAAGAGCCGAACACGTAATGGTTTGAAAAACCCTTTTTGCCCATAATATCGCAATTCTCGTTAGGAATACGCCCGTATTCCGTCGCTCGCCTTGCTCATTCTGAACAAAAAGTTCAATTTCAAACGAACCTACGGCGAGGTGGTTTTGAGAAGAAATTTTGATTTTGAGCGCAGATATACTTCCGTATATCAAGAGAAAAAGCGAAATTTATACCGAAAATAACCGCCGTAGGCATTGCGTGTTCAGCTCTTTTATGCTATTGTTGACAGTTGGTTTTTTATAGGGTATAATTGGGTAGGCAATGCGGAAGGAGGTATTGTCATGAATAAAATAACGAAGAATATATGCGAATATGTTTCTGTTTTCTTATTGAGCTGTTGTTTTATTGGAATGTATGCTTTATTATTCTCAAAAAACTCATATTCCGCTTTAGCCTATTTCACCTTTTCAGCTATAATGCATTTTGTGGTTTTAGTGAATTTCGTTTTGATAAATGC
>JAFVXP010000124.1 GCA_017501055.1 Clostridia bacterium
AGAAAAATTATGAAATTCGTTATCATCCGCCAAGGTCACCGAAAGAGAGCCGTTATATTCTCCGAAAAGAGAATTGCAGACGAACATTTCTGTTATCTTACGGTCACGTTCTATCAATTCGATTGCCGTTTCGTTTGTGAACAGTGCTTGGCTTACGTCAGAAGAGCTTTCATCATTACCGCTATTTCCGCAAGCACAAAAACCCACCGCAAGGAAGGCTATGACAAACAATAATATTAAATTCTTTCGTAAGCAATAATTATTATATTTCATATCATTATGATTATAACAGACAAACGCCCCGATAGCAATAGAAAAATGTCTTAAAAAAGAATATTCTCACGCACAACACGCTTAATTCTTAGCTTTTCACCGAAAAAGGCGGCAACATAGGAAGGGTTAAGATAATCATTGCCCGCCGCATTAAGCTCTACACGTGCAACAATGCCGTCTTCGGTTCTTTCTGCGGAAACGAATTTTGCCATGGGAGAGATATCAACGACCTTTTCACCTGCCTTTGAACGCTTGACAACATTCATCTCTCCGTCGAATGCCGATGCAAATTCCTCGGGAGTGATCTCGGTTATAAGCTCAAGTCTCCAAACGGCAGTTTTTGTCTTTGGTTTTCCGCTTGGAAAGCTCACGGAAATTATATCCATTCCGGGGAAGGACGATTTTTTAAGCTTTTCCTCGATCTCTTCAAGCGGAACGTTTTCTGTAATCTTAAAATCAAAAAGCTCACGTTCGCCTTCCTGATAGATTGAAAGCGGAAGTGCAATATTCAACTTTGGATGGGGGTTGAAGCCCTCGCTGTATCCTATCGGGAGACCGCTTCTGACAAGCATTCTTGCTATTGCACGCTGAAGGTCGAGATGAGAGATATATTTTAATTTACCGAGCTTTGTGAAGCAAACACGTACGTCAGTCATTATCTTTACCTCCGTCGCAAACACATTTTCCGTTGCAAAGGCTTGCTGCACCGCAGCCCGAGCATTTGGTCTTACAATCGGGTGTGGTTTCCGCTTTGAGTGCCTTTTTGTATTCGTTCTTCATAAACTTCTTTGTTACGCCGATGTCTATGAAGTCCCAAGGGAGTATCTCATCCTCGCCGAAGCGACGGTTTGCATAGAAAGAAGGGTCGATTCCGCAATCGGAAAAGACGTTGACCCAATTATCATAGCTAAAATATTCGTCCCAGCCGTCGAGCATCATGTTTCTGTTATAGGCTTCCTCCAAGCACTTTGAAAGCCTTCTGTCGCCACGTGCAAAAACGGCTTCGATACGTGAAACTCGTGCATCGTGGTATTTATATGATATCTTCTTTGTGGTTATTTTGGATTTTAAAAGCTGTTGTTTTCTTTCAAGCTCTTCCAACGTGTCCTGCCCTTCCCATTGGAACGGTGTGAAGGGCTTTGGCACAAAGCAGGAAACGCTTACCGTTACGTTAACTCCCCTGCCTCCGTTTTTGCGTTTTTTGGAATAATATGTATCAACGATATTTTGTCCGAGCGACGCTATACCGCAGATATCCTCATCGGTCTCTGTGGGAAGTCCGTTCATAAAATAGAGCTTTAGGCTGTTTCTTCCGCCGTCAAACGCTTTTTCGCAAGCGGTTATTATTTCTTCCTCGGTTATGTTTTTATTGATAACGTCACGAAGTCTTTGAGTGCCTGCTTCGGGAGCGAACGTAAGACCGCTTTTACGGACAGAGGACACCTTTTCAAGCAATTCTTCATAGAAATTATCGATTCTCATAGACGGCAAGGAAAGGTTTACGTTCTTCCTGTTCGTCCAAGGTAGAAGCTTATCGATAAGCTCGGGAAGATGGGTATAATCGCTTATAGAAAGCGAGGTCAACGATATCTCGGTATAGCCCGAATGGTCGATCGATCTTTTTGCGTTTTCGTTGAGAACCTCGGGGGATTTTTCACGGTACGGACGGTAGACCATACCTGCCTGACAGAAACGGCAGCCTCTTATACAGCCACGGAAAACCTCCAGCATTACACGGTCGTGAACCGTTTCCAAAAACGGAACGGAGCAATTACAGGGGAAATACACCTCGTCGAGATTGCTTATAATACGCTTGACGATCTTTTCGGGAACGCCCTCTCTGTTAGGCTTGAAGGAAGAAATCGTGCCGTCCCCGTTATATTCAACGTCGTAAAGCGAGGGTACGTAGAAGCCGTCGAGCTTTGATGCACGGTAGAGTATTTCATCACGTGAAACACCCTGCTTTTTACATTCGTTGATAAGGCTTGCAAGCTCTAAAAGTGCGTCTTCGCCTTCGCCTATCGAGAAAATATCGATAAAATCGGCTATCGGTTCGGGGTTGTAGGCGCAGGGACCGCCTGCGATAACTATCGGGTCGGATTCGTTTCTATCCTTCGAAAGCAGAGGAATATTGCCAAGGCCGAGCATCTGCAAAACGTTGGTATAGCAAAGCTCATACTGGAGCGTGAATGCAACTATATCAAACACGTTAAGCGGATCTCCGCTTTCAAGCGCATAGAGGGGCATTTTGTGCTTTATAAGCTGTTCACGCATATCGGGCCAAGGCATATAGCTTCTTTCACAGCTTATATAACCCGTATTGTTAAAGCAACCCGAAAGAATCTTCATTCCGAGGTTTGACATACCTATCTCATAGGTATCGGGAAAGCAGAAGCAAACACGCAATTCTGCATTTTCGGGGTTTGGAATATCGGAAGCATACTCTCCTCCGACATAGCGCCCCGGCTTTTCTACGTTTTCAAGCAGAGGTGCATATTTTTCGTAATCTATCAATTTAATTTCTCCTTAAGGTAAAATCCTGTATAGCTGTTTTCGTTCTTTGCAACCTCCTCGGGTGTACCCTTTGCGACGATACGTCCGCCCGCATCACCGCCGTCGGGACCGAGGTCGATTATATAATCGGCTGTTTTTATAAGGTCGAGATTATGCTCGATAACAACGACAGAGTTGCCTGCATCGACAAGCTTTTGCAAGACGGATACAAGCTTGTTAACGTCGTCGGTATGCAAGCCGGTCGTAGGCTCGTCAAGCACGTAAAGCGTTTTGCCCGTTGCACGTTTTGCAAGTTCGTTTGCAAGCTTTACACGCTGTGCCTCACCGCCCGAAAGAGTTGTGGCAGGCTGACCTATCTTGACGTAGCCAAGTCCTACGTCGCAGAGGGTATCCAGCTTTCTCTTTATCGAGGGATAGTTTTGGAAGAATTCTCTTCCCTCCTCGCAGGTCATTTCAAGCACGTCGTAGATAGACTTGCCTTTATATTTAATTTCAAGGGTCTCGTGGTTATAGCGTCTTCCCTTACAAACGTCGCAGGTGACGTAAACGTCGGGAAGAAAATGCATTTCGATAATCAACGTACCGTCGCCACGGCAGGATTCACAGCGTCCGCCCTTTACGTTGAAGGAAAATCTGCCTTCGCTGTAGCCCCTTGCCTTTGCCTCCGGTGTTGATGCATACACGGCACGTATATCGTTGAAAAGTCCGATATAGGTTGCAGGGTTGGAACGGGGGTTACGTCCTATGGGTGATTGGTCGATCTGAATTATCTTATCGATATTTTCGGCTCCGACGATTTCTTTATGCTTTCCGGGAATAACCGAAAGCTTGCCCAGCTTTCTTGCAATGGTATTATACAATACCGAATTCACAAGGCTTGATTTACCCGAGCCCGAAACACCCGTAACGCAAACGAATTTACCGAGAGGTATTGTAACGTCGATATCCTTAAGGTTATTTTCCTTTGCGCCGACAACGGTAATAAATCCGCCGTTGCCCGAACGGCGTTGCTTGGGTATAGAAACGCTTTTCTTGCCCGAAAGGTATTGTCCCGTTATCGATTCCTTGCATTTCTTTATCTGCGCAGGTGTGCCCGTGAATACGACCTCACCGCCGTGAACGCCTGCGCCGGGACCTATATCGACAATAAAATCGGCTTCTTCAATAGTTTCCTCGTCGTGCTCTACGACTAAAACGGTATTTCCTATATCACGGAGCTTTTTGAGGGTATTTATCAATTTTTGGTTGTCACGTTGGTGAAGACCTATGCTCGGTTCGTCAAGAACGTACATAACGCCGACAAGCGAGCTTCCTATTTGGGTTGCAAGGCGGATCCTTTGTGCTTCACCGCCCGAAAGCGAGCCTGCTTTACGGGAGAGTGTAAGATAACCCAAGCCTACGTTTTCAAGGAAGGACAAGCGTGCATTTATTTCTTTTAAAATTTCCTTTGCTATTTCCTGCTGTGTTTTCGACAGCTTGAGCGTTGCAAAAAACTTTCTTGCGTTTATAACAGAAAGGTTACAAAGCTCGGATATATTCAAGCCGCCGACGGTTACGGCAAGAGATTCGTTCTTAAGACGCATTCCGTTACATTCGGGGCAAGGAATATAGTCCATAAACTGCTCGTAATAGTCACGGGATTCATAGCCTCCGCCCATTTTATAGCGTTTATCTATCATACCGATAACACCCTTGAAGGACGGTTCTGCAACCGATTTACGTTTGCGCTTATTACCGTACATAAGAACGCTGAAGGCTTCTTCGGAATAATCGCATATCGGGGTATGAACGTCAAAGCCGTGATACCTGCCGACAGAATTTATAAGCTCGGCAAAATATCCGCCGGGTTCGGCACTCTTAAAGCCGTTGCAGACTATTGCGCCCGCAAAAATCGAAACCGATTTATCCGGAATGAGCTTTTCTTCGGAAAAAACGTTATTTTCGCCCAAGCCCGAGCAAGCCTCGCAAGCTCCCGAAGGGTTATTGAAGGAGAACATACGGGGAGTTAGTTCACCTATCGAAACACCGTGGGTCTTGCAGGCATAGTTTTGGGAAAAGGTCATTTCATTATCGTCGTCGGGTGCATCGGGGAAGAATATCTTTATTATTCCGCCTGCAAGTTTTGAAGAGGTTTCGATACTTTCCGCAAGGCGGGAACGTATATCCCCTCTCATAACAAGACGGTCGACGACGATATCAATATCGTGTTTTATGTTCTTATCAAGCTCTATCTTCTCGGACAGGTCGTACATTATTCCGTCAACACGGACACGTACGTAACCGCTTTTTCTTGCGTCCTCAAACACCTTCTCGTGCATACCCTTTTTCGCCGAAACGACGGGTGCAAGCACAATAAAACGTGTTCCCTCTTCAAGCTCGGAGATATGCTCGACTATCTCATCGACCGATTGCTGATTTATCTCCTCTCCGCAAACGGGACAATGAGGTATACCGATCCTTGCATAAAGCAAGCGGAGATAATCGTATATTTCGGTTGCCGTACCAACAGTCGAGCGAGGGTTGCGTGATGTCGTTTTCTGGTCTATCGATATTGCGGGAGAAAGACCGTCTATCATATCAACATCGGGCTTATCAAGCTGACCCAAAAACATTCTTGCATAGGACGAAAGCGATTCTACAAACCTGCGGTGTCCTTCCGCATAGAGGGTATCGAAAGCAAGGCTTGATTTACCCGAGCCCGAAAGTCCCGTGAACACAACAAGCTTATCACGGGGTATCGTTACCGAAATATCTTTTAAATTATGAACTCTTGCGCCTTTTACAACGATTTTATCAGACATATTTTCACCTATTACATTAAACGTCTTATCCTGTCACGTATCATTGCCGCAGTTTCGAAATCA
>JAFVXP010000125.1 GCA_017501055.1 Clostridia bacterium
CATCAAATTCCGTAACCGTTGCAAGGAAGGGTCTGTCTGCGATATATTCGTTTGCATCAACGACGTTTGCATCGGTTTCAGGAGAGGAATAGAAATAACCCGTGCCGTATTCACGGTGGCTTACGCTTTCTGTTTCTATTCTGCAACGCTCGTCAAAATCTTTTCCTGCAAAATAATCGTCAATAGCAATACGGTAGGCATTTGTGATTGCCGCAGTATAGTATGCACTCTTCATTCTGCCTTCAATTTTGAAGGAATCTATACCTGCATCGACAAGATCCCCGATATGCTCTATCATTCGCATATCACGGGAAGAAAATACGTAAGTACCACGCTCGTCCTGCTCTGCATAGAGATTTTCCGAGCGTTTTTCTTCGCGGAGATAATATTTCCAACGGCAGGGCTGAGCGCATTGACCGTTGTTTGCGTTGCGGTTCATAAAATAGTTTGAAAGCAGACACCTTCCCGAATAGGAAACGCACATCGCACCGTGTACGAAGCATTCAAGCTCTACGTTTTGGGGAATATTCTGTCTGATAAGCTTGATTTCTTCAAGAGAAAGCTCTCTTGCGAGAACGACCCTTGAAACACCGCATCTGTTCCAAAACTTAATTGCGGCGGAATTTACCGTTGAAGCTTGGGTGGAAAGATGAATCTCTGCTTCGGGGATAGCATCTTTAATAATATCCATAACGCCCGGGTCGCTTATAATGAATGCGTCGGGAGTTACTTTTGAAAGAAGCTTTGCATATTCGGAAAGCGATTGAAGCTCGGTATCACGGGGCATTGTGTTCAAGGTAAGATAGACCTTTGAATTGCGGTCGTGCGCATAATCAAGCGCCTCGCTCAATTCGTCAAGAGTCAAATTACCTGCCGATGCACGCATACCGAACCTGTCAAGCGCACAATAGACTGCGTCTGCGCCGTAGTTGACGGCATATTTAAGCTTTTCAAGGTTTCCCGCAGGGGAAAGAAGCTCCGGCTTTTTTACGATCTTATCCTTCATATTTTCCTGCCTCGATAGCGGCGTTGTCCTTCTTGACCTGTTCCTTGTTCGTTGCGTGACCCGATTTTGTGGAGGCATAATAGGTCTTGCCCGCATCGTTGGAAACAAAGAAATATGCATTTATCTTGCTTCCGCTTGAACTTGTAGGTGCAGTCGGGAATATGGTTGCCGTGAGTGCGTCAAGACCGGGATTGCTTATCGCTCCGGGAGGCAAGCCGTTGTAAAGATAGGTATTGTATCTTGTGTCGTAGCTGATGTCGATCTGAGAAGAATCGGTTATACGCTCGGGAAGAGCATATTGTATAGTAGCGTCACTTTCAAGCTTGGGGAAGGAGGAGGAATGGGAAAGACGGTTGTGGAAAACGTAGGAGATGAAATAGAAGTCCTCTGCCGTACCGCCTTCGCTTTGAACCATAGAGGCAAGCACCACGATATCGTCGAAGGTCATTCCGTATTCTTCCATAACCATATCACGGTGGCTTTCGCCGTTTGCGTTCTTTGTATTAAATTCCTTCCAGAACTTGTTGTTGAAAGCGTTAAGCATTTTGTTTATAACCAAAACTTCGCTTTCTGTGGTGTAAAATTCGTACGTGTCGGGATAGAGATAGCCCTCAAGACGGTATTTTCTGTGTTCCGAATAACCCGTCTCGCCGAGAAGCTGGACAAATTCCCATTTGTAGGGATATTCGTTTATCGCTTCGATATATTTATCACGCTCGCCGATACCGTTTTCCAAGAGAAGGTCGATAATCTGGTCTACGGTATAGCCTTCGGGGATAGTAACACGCTTAATCTCACGGTTTGCGTATTTGGACGTGAGTGCGGTTATTATCTGTGAGTAGTTATAGTCGAAATTAAGAGTATGCTCGCCTGGGATATATTCGGTCTTTTCGCTGTCCTCGTCGCTTCCACGGTAGTTCATATAAAGCTTATATACCCAACCGTATTCGATAATACCTTCGTCCTGAAGCATTTTTGCGACTTCTTCGTCGGTCACGCCTTCTTCAAGAGTTATTGTAACCTCTTTAGAATCTGTAACCAAGGCAAAAACGTCGTTGCCGATGGTGATTATATAATAAGAAAGATATGCGGAAACGATGACAACGGTAAGGATATATATAAGCGCCTTCGGGAGAAAGCTTATACGGCTTATAACGTTGCCGACCTTGTCAAGCTTGCTTTCTTCTTCCTCGACCTCTTCTTCTGTTTCTGCTTCGGGAAGGGGAATGTTTTCATAATCCTCTGCAGAGGAGAAATGGCTTGAAATTACAGAAGGTTCTTCAATAACCTCTTCTTTTTCGGGAACAGGCTCCGGCTTGGGCGCAGGCGCAGGCTCGTTTACAGGCTTTTGCACCGGCGTGGGTATCGGTGCAGGAGTCGGCGCAGTTTCTGCCTTTGGCTTGTCGCTCAAATGGTCGAATATAGAAACGGGAATCTCGCCGTCGCCGTAATAAACGGCGTTGCGTTCCTGCTTATATTCGGGAGCAGGCTCGTTTTTGGAAAGTATTTCCAATATTTCGTCAACGTGGCTGTCGATTTCTTGACGGTCCTTGCTGACCTTTTGCTCGGGTGTGTCGCTGTTAAGCTCGTTAAGCATATCAAAAAGCTCGTCAGCACGGCTTTTTCCATTGTTGTCTGCCATAAGAAATACCTCCTTTGTCCTAAAATACAGTTACGAGAACAAAAACTATGATAAGTAAGATAAACGTCGGGGATAGGAACAGCTTTGTAATATTGCCGATGCTTTTCGGGGGAATTGCCTCTTCCTGCGGTCTTTCGGAATAGAAATAACACATATTTTCAATCTTGGAAAGCAAAAGCAAGAGGGAAACACCCGTCAATACCACAAGCACAAATCCGATGAAATATGCGCCGTTCTTAACGACGGTTATTCGTAGGAATGCGTCGCTTGCATAAATGCTAAGCGTGTTGCTTAAAAGATGTATTGCGATAGAGGGCAATATCGATTTTGTCATTGCGGCGCAGAAGCCAAGCAAAAGCCCCGAGAAAAGATATACAAAAAAGCTTTCAACTGAGAAATGGAGCATTGCAAAGCAGAGTGCCGAGATTATAACTGCGTTTGCCGTTCCGTATTTTCTGTATTCGTTAAAGATGATTCCTCTGAAAAGGAATTCCTCGCATATCGCAGGAATGATTATAAGCGAAAGGATAATTTCAAGATGAGAAAATCCGTCCTGGCTGCCCGAAAAATCGCTGTAATAATTCGTGATAGCGGCAACCGAACCGCCGTTTACAAAATAGAAAAACTTAATAAGAAGTGTTCCGCAGATGAAAAACAGTGCGGAGAACAAAACGAAAATAATATCGGGTGCTCTGTTCGAAACAAGATACATAGGACTTTCAAGCTTACGTCCCTTTAAGAGATAATATACGATAGAGGGAAGCGCAAGAACAACAAGCTGGATAACCCCGATAGCGACGAAAATGTTCGTTTCGCTGTTCAGCGAGGTCAACGACCTTGTCGAAACCTGCATTGCGGTTATAACGAAGATAACAAGCAAAGGTGCGGTGATATACGGTAATTTAAGTTTGTCTTTTATCTTAGAAAGCATATCCTCGCTCCTTTCCTGAATTTCTTTTGTGTCTTATGCGAATCTTGTCTGAGCTTGAAGCTCTGTAACCTTGTCAGCACCAAAAAGTACTTCTACAAGCTTAAATCCGAATTCGAAAGCAACGCCCATGCCTTCCGCCGTGATGAAGATATCGTCGTGCTCGACCTGCTTACCCGTGATGTTCGCAGATTGCATACTTTCTTCAAAACCGGGATATACAGCGGCATTTCTTCCTTCAAGAAGGCCCATATTGCCGAGAATCGAGGGAGCTGCACATATCGCCGCAATGATAATACCCTTGCTTGCGGCATATTCGATAAGAGAAACAACCTGGGGATTCTCACCCAAAAGCTCGGTACCCAACGCACCGCCGGGGAGAACAAGACAGTCCATTTCTTCCTTGCGAAGCTCTTCAAGCGTTATATCCGCCGCAACAGCAATATCGTGTGCGCCGGAAACCGAAAGCTCGCCTTCCGTGGAGACCAAGGTTACGTTTGCGCCTGCACGCTTAAGCAGGTCTGCAGGAACGATAGCCTCTGTTTCTTCAAATCCTTTTGCAAGGAGCATAACTACGTTTGCCATTATAATTTCCTTTCGGCTCAGAGAGAAAGTTCGGGAATAATATCTCTGAGTTTTTCGATGATTTCTTTGTGTATTTCTTCACGAGAACGCATCTCGCCGTTTTTGTCACAGTCAATTTTTATCCAGCCAAGCTTTTCTGCGGAATAGAGAGCAGCCTTATAGCTGTTTTCAAGATGTGCCTTGTTGCTTTCGTGAATATCCTTTTCTGCGCCCGTTTCATCACATCTGTGCTGGATCATCTTTTGTGATATTTCGGGAGGCAGGCAGAGATAAACTACCGCATCGGGCTTGGGCACACCAAGCTTGTTGTATTCATAATCGGTAAGCCAATTGAGGAAAGAATCGTATTCGCTTTCATCAAGCTTTGAAAGCTGATGAACCGCATTAGCCGAGGTATAGCGGTTTGCAAGAATTATTGCGCCGTCGTCGTAATCCTTTTTCCAATCGAGCATATACGAGCAAAATCTGTCTGCACCGAAGAAGCTCGAAGCGGCAAAAGCATTCACGGCTTCGGGGTCGTCACCGAAACGGCCCTTGAGGTACATATTAACGTGTGCCGAATATTCGCTGTCGTAGGTGGGGAAGGAAAGATACCTGTACGGGATCCCCTTTTCGGCGAGCAGGTCCTTTAACATTTCGGTCTGTGTCATCTTGCCCGAAGCATCAAGCCCGTCGATAGCAATAAGCCGTTTTTTCACCGTGCAACCTCCTTCTGCCCATAAAAGGGTATAGTTATCGATTCTTTATCAATTTAATAATATAACACAATTATTATAAAAAATCAAGGGAATTACAACATATATATTATATTCCAAGCGTTATTTGGAAATAAAAAACTCATCGAGCATATAAACTCGATGAGTTTTTGTGATAAATCATTCAATCTCTTCAAAATCGTCTGCGCCGTGCTTGCAGAGGGGGCAGATGAAATCTTCGGGGAGGGTGTCGCCTTCATAGACGTAACCGCAGATCTTACAGACAAAGCCTTTTTTGCCCTCGGTTTCGGGCTTCGGCTTGACGTTTTCCTGATAATAGGTATACGTCATCGTTTCTCTTTGAGAAATCACACGTGATTCGGTTATCGAGCAGATAAACATACCGTGGGTCTCAAGGTCGACATATTGCTCAACCTTGAGCGACATAAATGAATTTATATATCTCGGAAGGAAGACGAGTCCGTTATCCGAACGGAGAGGCTCGCATTCTGCAAATTTATCAACGTTTCTTCCGCTTTCGAATCCGAATTTTTCGAATACCGAGAAGGGAGCTTCGGTGGAAAGACAGTTGATATTCATTATTCCGGTTTGTTTGATTATATGGTGAGAATAGTTGGCTTTATTTATTGTAACGGCGATTCTGTTGGGGGTATTCGTTACCTGCGTAACGGTGTTTACGATAGCGCCGTTGTCCTTTTTGCCGTCGTTCGAGGTGACAACGTAAAGTCCGTAACCGATCTTGAACAGTGCAGACATATCGTTTTTGTTGGCAGTTGAATCCTGCTGCGCAAGGTAATCCGTGCAAAGCTCTTTTGCAAGCGCATCAAGCTGACCGAGGCTTTCATCGTTGAGAGCAGACATGATTTTTACCGAATTCTCGGCGAAATTCAGATTTTTGCTTTTCGCAAGCATTTCTCTCATAACCTTTGCGGCGAGAGGTGCCCAGCTTCCGTTTTCGACAAAAGCAACGGTGCGGTTAGAGAAATTACGTTCGGTAAGATGGTCGATGAATTCTCGCATAAAGGGGAATATACCTGCGTTGTAGGTCGTCGTTGCAAGAACGATCTTGCTGTAACGGAAAGCGTCCTCGACTGCTTCTGCCATATCGCAACGTGCAAGGTCGTTGACAACGACCTTCGGCGCACCGTTTTGCTTAAGTTTTTCAGCAAGCTGAAGAACAGCCTTTTTCGTGTTGCCGTAAACCGAAGTGTAGGCAATAACTATACCTTCTTCCTCGGGTTGGTAGCCGGACCAGGTGGCGTAAAGGTCGATATAATATCCAAGGTTTTCTTTGAGAACAGGACCGTGGAGAGGGCATATCGTTTGAATATCAAGCATTGCGGCCTTTTTAAGCAGACGCTGAACCTGATCGCCGTATTTTCCGACGATGCCGATATAGTAGCGTCTTGCCTCGCAAGCCCAATCCTCTTCAACGTCAAGTGCGCCGAATTTTCCAAACCCGTCTGCAGAGAAAAGAACTTTGTCAAAGCTGTCGTAGGTTACTATAACCTCGGGCCAATGCACCATAGGTGCGGTAACGAAGGTGAGTGTATGCCTGCCCAACGAGAGGGTATCTCCCTCGCCGACAACGATCTGTTTTTCGGGAAAATCGGTGCCGAAGAAGTTTTTCATCATTGCAAAAGCCTTTGCAGAGGAAACGATTTTTGCCTCGGGGTAGACCTTCGTGAAGTTCATAATATTAGCAGAATGGTCGGGCTCCATGTGTTGTACGACAAGGTAGTCGGGAGTTCTTCCGTCGAGTGCGTTCTGGAGATTATCAAGCCATTCGTGGGTGAAATTTATGTCGACGGTATCCATAATTGCAATTTTTTCATCGATTATCGCATAGGAGTTATATGCCATTCCGTTCGGAACGATATATTGTCCTTCGAAAAGGTCAACGTTATGGTCGTTAACGCCGATATATTTAATGTCCTTCGTAATCATTTTAGCCTCCGATTCATTTTTTTTGATTATAACATATCCGTTTTTTAATATCAAGAAAAAATCCCCGAGTTTTTGCTCGGGGACTGTCGTTTATTTCTTAAACTTATCAAAAAAGCTTTTGCGTTTTGCGTTGTTTTTGTCGTTAAGGCTTTCGTTGAATTCGGTAAGAAGCTCTTTTTGCTTCTTCGAAAGTCCCTTCGGTGTTTCGATAACGACGGTTACAAGCAGATCACCTCTGCCTCTGCCGTTAATACGGGGAACACCCTTGCCCTTGACCGCAAACGTAGAACCGCTTTGCGTTCCCTCGGGAATGGTAAGCTCTCCGTTGCCGTCGGGCGTGGGAATCGTAATTTTTGCGCCCAAAGCCGCATCTGCAAAGGTTATGGGAAGCTCGAGACGGAGATTATATCCCTCACGCACAAAGAATTCGTGGCTTCGAACCATAACCTGAATTATAAGGTCGCCGTTAGGTCCGCCGTTAACGCCTGCATTACCCTGTCCCGAAAGCGAAATTCTCTGACCGTTATCAATACCTGCGGGAATATTGACCTCGAGCGTTTTGTTCTTGCGAACGTTACCGCTCCCACGGCATTCCTTACAAGGTTTATCAATAGTTTTACCCTTACCGCCGCATTCGTCACATTCCGCAGTGCTCTGCATCATACCGAAGGGTGTGCGTCTTTGAACGGTTATAGTACCTCTGCCGCCGCACTTTCGGCAGGTGTTTGCAGTTGAACCCTTTGCCGCACCGCTGCCGCCGCAGTCAGAGCAACGCTCGATTCTCGTATAAGAAACGTCACGCTTACAGCCGAATATTGCATCGTTAAAATCGATAGTAATGCGAAGTCCGACGTCGTCACCCTGCATGGGTGCGTTTGCATAGCTTCCTCGACCGCCTCCGCCGAATATATCACCGAACGCACCGAATATGTCACCCATATCAAAACCGCCGCCGAACCCCGAAAAGCCGCCGCCGAATCCGCCTCCGCCTGCAGAGGGGTCAACACCTGCATAGCCGAAACGGTCGTAATTTGCTTTTTTGTTCGGGTCGGAAAGGATAGAATAGGCTTCGTTAACTTCCTTAAACTTTTCCTCGGCGCTCTTGTCGCCGGGGTTTGCGTCGGGGTGGAATTCCTTTGCTTTTCTTCGGAAAGCCTTTTTTATTTCTTCGTCTGTGGCGGATTTATTTATGCCGAGTATCTCGTAGCAATCTCTTTTATCTGCCATATGTTACCTCTGGAATTATATCTGAATATACCCACGAAAAGAGAGGAAATTTCTTCCTCTCTTTTCGATTGGATTCTTAACCGTTGGATTTATCGGTGAAGTCGGCATCGTAATAGTCGTTACCGCCTTGGTTACCGCCTGCACCGTTTGCATCAAAACCGCCGTTTGCGTTCGGGTCAAAGCCCTGTGCATTTTCGGGATTTGCCTGCTGATAAAGCTTTGTGCTTACGTCGTATATCGCCTTCTGGAGAGCATCGGTATCTGCCTTGATCCTGTCGGTATCGTCAGCAGCAACGCTGTCCTTAAGCTTTGCGATAGCATCGTTAACGGGCTGTTTGTCAGCGTCGGTAAGCTTGTCGCCTGCTTCGTTCATAGTCTTTTCGCACTGGAAGATAAGGCTTTCTGCCATATTCTTTGCTTCAACGGCTTCCTTGCGCTTCTTGTCTTCCTCTGCGTGCATTTCTGCATCACGGATAGCCGCATCGATTGCGTCCTTGCTCATATTGGAGGAGGACTGAATGGTGATGTGCTGTTCCTTGCCGGTGCCCTTGTCGGTAGCCTTAACGTTAACTATACCGTTAGCGTCGATGTCGAAGGAAACTTCGATCTGAGGAACACCTCTGGGTGCGGGAGCGATTCCGTCGAGGCTGAATCTGCCAAGCGTTGTATTGTTTGCCGCCATTTCTCTTTCACCCTGAAGAACGTGAATTTCAACAGAGGGCTGATTGTCCGCCGCAGTGGAGAATATCTGGCTCTTCTGAGTGGGAATGGTGGAGTTTCTGTCGATTATCTTGGTGAATACACCGCCGAGGGTCTCGATACCGAGGGA
>JAFVXP010000011.1 GCA_017501055.1 Clostridia bacterium
CTGAACGACGGGCGCAGAGAGGAAATAGATGTAATCCTTGCTTAAATTATGCACCAATTCATCTTCAACGCCTTCTTGGTCTGAAGCCTTGAACTTTGCGCCGACATAGCGTGAATAATAATATCCGCTTGCCGAAAGGTTGCCTATATAAACGGTATGGAGGAAATAGTTTCCGTCCTTATCGTTAACGGTCATAAGAGTATAGCTTCCCGTTGTACCGCCCTCGTCGGAAAGGCCGTAATCGGCAAAGGTCTTGCCCTCCGGAAGCTCCATTTTGCCTGCCGCAAGCGGGATTCGGCAGTTTGAATTGAGGAGCGCAAACTTTTCCTCGTCGTAGGCTATTGCACGTGAGGAGGCAAAATAGAAATCGCCCTCGTCGTTATAAACAGAATATTCGCCGGATTGGTTTTTGATTGTGAGATATGCGATCTCGCTTCTGTCGCCGATCTGGGGGAACATATAGGGAAATTTACCGTTTTCGGTTTCGTTGACGGTGTCCCCATCGGTATCGTAACCCTTAAGCGCACGAAGCTCGATGACCTTTTCTTCCTTGCCCGAAAGAGAGAAAATAGTGTTTGCAATCAAAGCTTCGCCGTCGAAAGCATATTTTGTTCCGTCGTAAAGCTTTTTGAAGAAATCATCAAAGGCGATCTCTTTTTTGTTATCGCCGACAATGATTCTAACGCCCGAAAAGGACGAATTTTCTTCGGTCTCAAGCTCGAAATCGTCGTTTGCTTCAACAATTGCGCCTGCAAAACGGTAGAGCATTTCCCAATATTCATCGTTTCCGTCGTAATCCGAAAGAACGATGGTGACGTCGGAATCAAGCTCGGAAAGCGAATTTTTAACGTCGTCGGTCAAGGTATAGAATGGGTCGCCTATCTCGTCGATTCCGTCGTCCTTGAAAAAGAGTGCATACGAAACGAACAGCATCAACGCCGCCAAAGCGACGGATATAACGGTTATAATCTGTTTTTTCATCGAAAAATCCTCAATATACAGAGTAGAATTCCGCACAGATCACCCGTGCGGAATTTGAATTATTAAAGGTGTCTTCTTCTGAAGAATACCACCATACCCAATATCAATACTGCGCAAGGCAATACGGTGCAGATGAGCCAGGAAAGTGTTCTTGCCGTGCCGGTCTCGATAGTGAGTGCCGTCGAGCCGAAGGGCTTATCGGGTACGTCGGGTGCAATTCTGTTCACAGCAAAAACTCTTGCCGCGGAAAGAAGAACACGGTCGTTTCCGTAGCTTCCCTTGGTGAGGTTTACGGTATTTGCAAATTCGGTACTGCCGACAAGCATAACGTAGGAATATTCGGAAGCGTTATTTTCGCCGTAGTCGAATTTGGTGGAAAGAAGCATTAGGGGAAGTTCTCCCTCGTTCTGTTTGCCGAAAACGGTGGAGGAGGTTGCTGTATCAAAGGTGGAAAGCACCGTTTCAACCGTGAAATTATCCTGCGTATTGCCCTCTCTCTTGAAAAGCTCAACGCTGTTGGGAAGTGCTGTGGTGAACACGCCTTCGGTCTCTTTAACGGTCTTGTTTATCATATAAGCCGCAGAGCCCTTGGATTCTTCATCGTCAAAATCGGGATATTTTGCGTTGATGACGTTCACGCTGCCGAGAGAATGGTTTTCGTCAGTAACCTTATGAAGCGGTTTATAGTCGATACCCCAGCTGTCGCTTAGGCAGGACTGAAGCTCTTTAAGCTCTTCGGTCTCGGAATCGACAAATACCATAAAGGAATTGTGCTTGTCAAGATATTCGGTTATCTTATCGATCTCATTCGGTTCAAAATCGGATTTCGGGTCGTAACAAACAAGAATTTCGGTTCTCTCGTCAATCTCTTCACGGCGGAGGTCAACGGTCTTTATCTCAAAGCCCGCACTGCCGAAAAGCGAAACGATGCCTGCAAGGTCAGACGTGAGTGCAATACCGCCGTTCTGTTCGACAGGCTCGCCGTGACCGTAGGTTATGGAAACGACCTGCGGTTCGGATATAGAGCTTTGAAGCATAGCCGTTGTAAAACGGTATTCGCCGTTGAAGGAATAATACTGACCGTTTTCGTCAAGCGTGAAGAAGGATTGCAGATCGAGAACACGGTAGTGATATTTACCCTGAATTATAACGCTTGTGCCCGAAAGCTTTGTCGTTGATTCTTCAAGATATTTGTTTTCAAAGGCAGGGTCGGTATTAAGCTCTTTATATTCGACCTTAACGGTACCGATATTGCCCGAGCCATCAAATTCCTTTGCAAAGTTTTCTGCCATATCACGCACGATTGCGGTTAGGTTAACGCCGTTATAGGTGTTTGTATCCATATCGTATCTGTCACGTGCAGACATGAAATATATTGTAATATCAAGGTCTTTGCCAAGCTCTGAAAGAATTTTCGTGGATTCCTCACCGACAGAGGTGAAATCCTCCTGCGTCAGGTCAACGGTAAGGTCGCCGGAAAGCGAAAGTGAGGAAAAAACAAGGTTAAGCGCAATAATAAGTGCAAGGAAAACAACGGTAAATACAACAGAAAGAGAGCCGTATTTATAGCGTCTTCCGTCTTTAACGGCGGTTTTTTTATTGTCGTTCATATTCTTAAACCGCCTTTCTTATGCCCAACGGCGTTTTTCAATAACGCGCGTTGTGAGGAATAATGCTATTGCCGCAAGGCTTATATAATAAACTATTGCAGATACGTCAAGCATTTGGTTTGTGAAGGGTGTGAAACGGTCGATTACCGAAAACCATTTGATAACGGTTCTCCAAAACGACGATTCAACCTCGCCTGCAAGCAGGCTTATAAGCAGCATCGCAACGTTAACACCCATAGCCGAAACAGCGGCAATAAGCTGGTTTTCCGTCATAGAGGAAAGCAAAAGCCCGATAGCGATGAAAGCCGCACCAAGCAGGAATATACCGAATATGTTCATAAAAATGGAAACCATATTCGGTGTACCGTATTTGAAAAGCAATACGAAATTAAAGCTGTTTGCAACGAAGGTCGCACCGAAAACGGTCAATGCCGCAAGATATTTACCCATAACGATTCCGGTTACGGAAACGGGGCTTGTTAAAAGTATCTGGTCGGTCCTTGTTTTTCTGTCTTCGGAGAAAAGTTTCATTGTGAGAAGCGGTATTAATATCGAGAAAATAACCATCATCCAGAGGAAATATTCACCGATACTGCTTGTGCTTTGGGCAAGGAGAGTGCATTGTGAAAACGCCATACCCGAAACGACAAGGAACATACCGCAGAAGATGTATCCGATAGGTGTTAAAAAATAGGATTTTAACTCACGCATATATATCGCAAACATTATTTAACACCTCTCTTCAATTTTTTAGCAGTTTCCTTTTCCTTCTCTTTTCCGACAAGGCGGATGAAGATGTCTTCAAGGCTTAATTCAACGCCTTCAAGACCTATCAACGGCCAGCCCTTTGAGGAAAGAGTATAGAACAAGGGCTTTCTTATATCTATCCTGTCTTCCGATTCGAGAAGATAGCTTACACTGTCGGTATCACGCTTGCCGATAACGTCAGCAGATTTCATACCGCCGATGGAACGCAAAGCCTTTAATACCTCGTCTTCTGGGCCAACGATCTTTGCAACAAGCTTTCTCGAGCCGTCAACAGCGTTAATAAGGTCTTCCGTCTTTTCGTCGGCAACTATCTTACCCTTGTTGATAACGACTATCCTATCGCACACAGCCTGAACCTCGGGAAGGATATGTGTTGAAAGAATTATTGTATGCTCACGTCCGAGCATTTTTATAAGGTTTCTTATCTCTATGATCTGTCTGGGGTCAAGACCTATCGTCGGTTCGTCAAAGATCAAGACCTTCGGGTTGCCGATAAGCGCCTGCGCAATACCGACTCTTTGGCGGTAGCCCTTGGAAAGGTTTTTGATAAGACGGTGGCCGACGTCCCAGATCTTTACGACCTCGCAGATCTCTTTAAGATGCTGTTTTCTGGGGAGCTTACAGCCATTTAGATCGTAAACAAAGTTAAGATATTCAAGAACCGTCATTTCAAGATAAAGCGGAGGGATTTCGGGCAGGAACCCAATATCCTTCTTTGCCTTTATCGGCTCGGCGAGAATATCCGTACCGTCGATCTTTGCAACACCGCTGTCGGCGGAAAGATAGCCGGTTATTATATTAAGCGTGGTGCTCTTGCCCGCACCGTTCGGTCCGAGAAAGCCCAATATTTCGCCTTCGTTAACTTTGAAAGATATTCCGTCAACGGCACGTTTGTCGCCATAGCTTTTACGAATATCATTAATTTCTATCATATCTTAACCTCAAAATTCTAATTATTCGCCCTTTTCTTCCTTAACGATGCGAATACCCAATTCTTCAATAGCTTCTGCAGGAACCTCTGCAGGGCAATCGGTCATAAGCTCTTTTGCATTCTGCATTTTCGGGAATGCAACAACGTCACGCAAGCTTGTTGCGCCGACCATTTGCATTACAAGTCTGTCAAGACCTATACCCATACCGCCGTGAGGAGGTGCACCGTAACGGAATGCTTCAAGAAGATAGCCGAACTTGATATGAGCCTCTTCTTCGGAAAGTCCCAAAAGCTCGAATATTTTTGCTTGGAGCTTCGGGTCGGTAATCCTGATAGAACCGCTCGAAAGCTCGATACCGTTCAAAACAAGGTCGTATGCTTTTGCTCGAACCTTGCCCTTATCGGAATCGAGATACTGAACGCATTCGTCAAGAGGAGAGGTGAAGGGGTGGTGCATTGCAACCCATTCGCCCGATTCATAATCGAATTCAAAGAAGGGCATTTCAACGACCCAAAGGAAGTTATAGCCGTTTCTTTCAACGTTAAGTCTGTTTGCCGCTTCAACACGAAGCTGACCAAGCTGTGCAAGCACACGGTTATTATCCGTATCTGCAAGAATAAGGAGAATATCGCCCTTTTCGCAGTCTGCTGCCGCAAAGATCGATTCAAGCTCTGCTTCCGTCATGTGCTTCAAGAAGGAACCGCTGTCTGCGTCTGCACCGCGCTTTACCCAAGCCAAGCCCTTTGCGCCGCAACCCTTTGCATATTCGCCAAGCTTATCGATATCCTTACGGGAGAGCTTGTCTGCATAGCCCTTAAGGTTTATTGCACGGACACTTCCCCCTGCTTCAACAGCAGAAGCAAAAACGGGGAAGGTGCAACCCTTTACGGCATCGGAGATATTAACTATTTCCATACCGAAACGAAGGTCGGGCTTATCCGAGCCGAAGCGTTCCATACATTCACGGTAGGTATATCTGGGGAGCGGAGTGGGAATATCAACGTCAAGACATTCCTTAAAGATATGCTTAATAAGTCCTTCGCCGACAGCAAGAACGTCGTCTGCATCGACAAAGCTCATTTCAAGGTCGATCTGTGTAAATTCGGGCTGTCTGTCAGCACGGAGGTCTTCATCACGGAAGCAACGTGCGATCTGGAAATATCTGTCAAAGCCCGCAACCATCGAAAGCTGTTTATAAAGCTGGGGGGACTGAGGAAGTGCATAGAACGAGCCCTTATGAACACGGGAAGGAACAAGATAGTCACGTGCTCCTTCGGGAGTGCTTTTTATAAGTATAGGTGTTTCAAGCTCTATAAATCCGTTATCGCAAAGGTAATCACGAACCGATTTTGCAACCTTTGCACGGAAGATTATATTATTCTGAAGAACAGGACGGCGAAGGTCGAGATATCTGTGACGCAATCTTAGTTCTTCATTAGATTTGCAATCGTCGGTAATATCAAAGGGAGGAGTTTCGCTCTCACCGAGTATTCTTACGCTTTCGGCAAAAATTTCGATATTGCCGGTGGGAATATCGGGATTCTTACTTGAGCGTTCACGAACGATACCCTTTGCCGAAACGACAAATTCACTCTTAAGCTCTAACGATTTTGCAAAAACGGCAGGGTCGCTGTTTTCGTCAAACGCAAGCTGGACAATACCGCTTCTGTCACGAAGGTCAACGAAAACAAGGCTGCCAAGCTTACGAGCCTTCTTAACCCAACCCATAACGCAAACGGTCTTTCCGATATCCGATTCTCTTAAATCGCCGCAATAGTTTGTACGGCGTTCATTACCCAAAAATTCTATCATTTCAAACCTCTGTTTTGATTGAAGTCATTATAGTTTCGGCGTTCAAGCAAATTTTAGCTCTTTCGCCGTTACGCATATTGCGAAGCTCTGCTTCGTTCTCTGCAATTTCGTTATCGCCGATAACGAGAACGAATTTTGCGCCCGTCTTATCGGCATATTTCATCTGTGCCTTCAGCGAACGGCCGCAAATATCGGTTTCTGCGGAAATACCCATATTACGAAGCTTCTGTGCAAGCGAGAAAGCAAACGAAGATGCATTTTCTCCCAAAGGAGCGATATATATATCACTGCTTGATTCAAGGTTGGGAACGAGATCTTCGTCCTTCAACGCCTGAATAAGACGGGTTATACCCATACCAAAGCCGACAGCGGGCATTTCGGGACCGCCTATCGAAGAAAGAAGTCCGTCATATCTGCCGCCGCCGCAAACGGTGCTCTGTGCGCCGATAGTGTCAACGGTGAATTCAAAAACGGTGCCCGTATAATAATCAAGACCTCTTACGATCGAAGGATCGACGATATATTCAACACCGCAATCGTCAAGGAGCTTTTTAAGCTTTTCAAAATGCTCCTCGCAACCGTTGCAGAGATGCTCGAGAGTTTTCGGCGCCTTATCTGCTATACCCGAGCAAATCGGACTTTTACAGTCGAGAACACGAAGAGGATTCTTTTGAAGTCTTTCACGGCAGGTCGGGCACAATTCCGATTCATACTGAGAAAAATAATCAAGCAAAGCCTTTCTGTAGGAAGGACGGCATTCGGGACAGCCGATGGAGTTGATTCTTAAGGTTACGTTTTTAAGTCCGAACCTCTTGAAAAGACTGTCGGCAAGCATAATTACCTGTGCATCGGCTTCGGGCATATTGCTTCCGTAAAGCTCTGTGCCGAACTGCCAAAATTCACGGCTTCTGCCTGCTTGGGGCTTTTCACGACGGAAGAAATTGGAAAGATAGAAAAGCTTTAAGGGCATTGCGCCTGCATAAAGCCCGTTTTCGATAACCGAACGTGCAACGCCTGCCGTTCCCTCGGGACGGAGAGAAAGACTGCTTCCGTCTTTATCGATGAACGTATACATTTCCTTACCGACAACGTCGGTAGTATCGCCGACACCACGGCAGAAAAGCTCTGTCGATTCAAACGTCGGCATTCTGATTTCGGAGAAGCCGTAGATTTTTGCAATATTGCGGACTTCTCCCTCAATATATTGCCAAAGCCCGATATCCGAAGGAAGGATATCGAGCGTTCCCTTGGGTTTCTGGATCTTGTTCATAATTAAAGTCTGTTTGCTCCATTCTTGAGATTAGCACGCCAATCAAGGTCGCCCCTTGCGAGCGCAAGGACCAAAGCCTCTGCCGTTGCAACGTTGGTGGCAACGGGCACGGAATATTTATCGCAAAGCTTTACGATGTTCAATTCCGTTTCGGCATATTCTGCATCATTATTAGTGTCACGAAGAAGAATTAAAAGGTCAACTTCGTCATAAGCTATTTTAGAGGCGATCTGTTCTGCACCGCCGTGTGAGCCTGCAAGCAAGCGTTCGATCGTCAAACCGGTCGCTTCGGAAATATATTTACCGGTGATAGCGGTAGCACAGATATTATGGTTTGCAAGAACTCCGCAATATGCAATGCAGAATTCCGTTATAAGCTCTTTTTTCTTATCGTTGGCAATAATAGCAATATTCATATTTCTATCTCCCTTTTTTGAACGGTGTCACGTTTCACAATACCCTCATAAGTGCTGCGCCTTTTTTGGTTATCCGAGCCTTCAAACAGAAGAACTCTTTTTCCCGTCAAGCGTTTTGCAATATTGTAAAAAGCAGATTCCCATACCTTTGCTTTACGGCGAAGATTGCCCATAAACGAAAGCTCTGCCGCTTCCTGAGAAGCCGAAAGCTTTTCGCAATACGGCACAACGCCGAGCAGTTTTACCGACGAGCGGTTTATTATATCGATTATATCGGGCAAACGTCCCTTTTCGGCAAAGCTTTCTCTGTATCCGTTAACAACCAGCGAAAGCTCTTTAATACCCATAGCCGAAAGCCTTATAGCCGTCTTTTCGGCGGCACGCACCGACGTTGATTGATGCAACGTGACGATTATGGCTTCATCGGCCTGCCTTGCAAAGGACATATAATAATCAGTCATTTCGGCGCAGGAATCTATGATTATATAATCAAAATCCTCACGGACCTCCGCAAAGAACGATGCAAACGCAGATTGCGGATATTTTTCATCGGGCATATTCATCGGCGCAGGTATAAACATAAAATCGGTATTGCCGTCAACCTCGCACATAGCCGCCGCAGGCGAGCAACGTCCCGAAAGAACGTCACTGCAATCAAACAGCGTTTCGCTTTCAAGGCCAAGCACCATATCCATACAGCGCATACCGAAATCCCCGTCTATCACGAGAACCTTATTGCCGAGTGCATACAGAGTTGATGCAACATTAGCGGAAACCGTCGTTTTACCGACACCGCCCTTAAATCCGGTTACAAATATTATCCTACCCAGCGTGAACACCTCCAAGTAAGTAAACATATAATTATACAATCATACACCGTATATAATACCATTTTTACCTCTTTATGTCAATTACTTTATCAAGATAAATAATTAAATATTTTTGTATTTTTTCCATCACAGGGAGTGATTGTAATGATTGACGAGATATACGAAAGAGTGAGGCGTATTGCAGTTTACGTTTCGGAATCGGGCGCAACGGTCAGAGAAGCATCGAAAAAGTTTGGGATCAGCAAAAGTACGGTACATAAGGACCTGTCTGTCAGACTTAAATATATCGACGGCAGGCTTTACAGGGAAACACAAAAGGTTCTTGCAAAAAACAGAGCCGAACGCCACCTGCGCGGCGGAAATGCAACGAAGGAGAAATACAAAAAAGAGAGGCAATAAGCCCCTCTTTTTCTATTCATTGTCGCAATTCTTTCATTGTCGCAACGTAGGTTGGTTTTTAATTCCTTCGTCGTCTCTGCGATACGTTTCAAGTCTGTTGTTTCTGTTGTAGGGACCGGCGTCCTCGACGGTCCGTCGTGCAAGAAAAATTCGACCTTCCGTCTATTCAAACAACAAAATCCATACAAACAACACAAACAGAACCTTCTTCCGGTTTCTATAAACACGGACCGTCGAGGACGCCGGTCCCTACAAAGAAACAACATGGTATAAGTGTCATTCCGAGTGTACCGAAGGGAAACGAGGAATCTCACACAGGAGAACGCAACGATAATTGTTCATAGACATAAGAAACAACAGAGCGAGATTCTTCACTTTATTACCCCGATACCGCTCAGAATGACAGGTGGGCGATTTGTTTTCCGTTTAGAATAACAGTTGTGTCCCTTTAATAACAGCTCTCGAAAATATCCTTGATCTCGTCATAGCCGAGTATTATCTGGCTTTCGACGGTGCGGGATTTACCGAAGGTGCAAAGGTCAGCCAATCGTTCGGCAACGTTTTCGATTCCGAAATCCGAAAGCCTTGTCGGCATACCGAGAGAAGCAAAATATTCCGCCATTTTCTCAATACCGAGCAAGGCCGCCTTTTCGTCATCTTCCTCGGTCACGTCCCAAACACGTCTTGCGAATTGTGCAAAAC
>JAFVXP010000126.1 GCA_017501055.1 Clostridia bacterium
ATTTGTCGTTGCAGGCGGCGGTTATCTTATCGGCTCGCTTTCGCATCTCTTCTTTAATGAACTTCCCGAGGGCGGAACCGACTATCTTGTTCCTAACCTTCTTATAAAATCGGGTGTTTCGGATATACTCGTCGGGGTTATCCTCGTATTGCTTATTGCGGCAAGCGTTTCCACGCTTTCGTCTGTAACCATAACGGCAGCTTCGACGTTGACGATGGATATCGTTCAGGACAGATTTATCAAAGACAAGGAAAAGGATATCTCTCTTCTTACAAAGATCGTTTGAGTTGCATTCGTTATGCTTTCCTTCCTTATCGCTTGGAAGGGAACGGGCACACCGATCCTTGATATGATGAGCTATTCCTGGGGCATAATCTCGGGTAGCTTCCTCGCTCCCTACGCCGTTGCGCTTTATTATAAGAAGACGACAAAGGTCGGCGCTTGGGCAGGAATAATTTGCGGTTTTGCTATCGCATTGCCCCCTCTTGTTGCAAAGCTTTCCGGCTCTGCATTTGCTCTCGGCAAATTCGGACCCTTAAGCGGCATGGGACCGCATTTCGCTTGTCTTGCTATGGCTGTTTCGCTTTTGGTGGTTATAGCTGTCAGCACAATTACTTACAAAGAAGAAAAACTCCAAGAAGGAGCAGAATAAATGGAAAACAGAATTTTTAACAGGGACATGGAATGTATGCCCCGCAAGGAATTGGAAGCATTACAGCTTGAAAGACTAAAGTCGCTTGTCGATTATTGCGAAAAGAATTCCAAATTCTATGCAGAAAGACTTAAAAAGGCAGGCGTTACCGCCGATAAGATAAAATGCCTTTCCGATATTGAATATATCCCCTACACCACAAAGGACGACCTTCGTGATACATATCCCTTCGGTATGCTTTCGGTTCCGAAGGAAAAGATAGTTCGTGTTCACGCTTCCTCGGGTACAACGGGCAACCCCACGGTTGTTGCATATACGAGAGAAGACCTCGAGAATTGGTCGGAGCAGGTTGCACGTCTTGCAATGGCGGCAGGCGCTCACGAAGGTACAACGGTTCAGATATGCTTCGGTTACGGTATGTTTACGGGCGCATTGGGACTTCATTACGGTCTTGAAAAGATCGGTGCTGTGGTTGTTCCCACGTCCTCGGGCAATACCGAAAAACAGCTTAAGTTCATGCGTGATTTCCAGACCGATGCAATAGTTGCAACACCGTCCTACTGTATGTATCTTGCAGAAGCGGCAAGATCGATGCAGGATAAATATCCCATGAGCAGCTATAACCTCAAATACGGTATTCTCGGAAGCGAGGGTTCGACTCCCGAAATGCGTACCGAAATTGAAAACCATTGGGGTAACGGCTTCTTCTGTACCGATAACTACGGCATGAGCGAGCTTAACGGCCCCGGTATGTCGGGTGAATGTATGTACCGTGACGGCTTGCATATCAACGAAGACCATTTCTATTGCGAGGTTATCGATTCCGTATCCGGCAGAACTCTCGATAAAGGCTCAACGGGCGAGCTTGTTGTTACAAACCTCACAAAACGAGGTCTTCCCATGATTCGTTACCGCACTAAGGATATTACAAACATCAATTACGATGCCTGCAAATGCGGAAGAACGACCGCAAGAATGCATAAGATCATCGGCAGAAGCGACGATATGATAAAGGTTCGCGGCGTAAACGTATTTCCTTCTCAGGTCGAAAGTGCTCTTATCGGCATAAACGGTATCAGCCCGAACTATTTGATAGTCCTCCGCAGAGAAGGCTATTCCGATTCTATGGAGGTTCGTGTCGAGCTTGTTGACGGCTCTCTCCTTGACCGCTACGGCGAGCTTGTTGCTTTGCAAAAGCGTATCCACGATAATATCAAGAATATTCTCGGCATAGAAATTAAGGTAAACCTTGTTGAACCTAACTCTATCGAACGCTTTACGGGTAAGGCAAAGAGAGTTTTGGACCTTCGTAACGAAAAATAACTAAGGACAGATAAAAATGGAAAAGAAATTACTTTTAGGAAACGAAGCGGTTGCCGCAGGTCTTTATGAAGCAGGCGTGCGTGTTATATCTTCATATCCCGGCACGCCCAGTACCGAGATAACCGAAGCCGCTTCCAAATATGACGAAATATACAGCGAATGGGCACCCAACGAAAAGGTTGCCTTTGAGGTTGCCGTCGGGGCGTCCTTCGGCGGTGCAAGATCGTTCTGTGCAATGAAGCACGTCGGTCTTAACGTTGCGGCAGACCCTCTTTATACTGCTTCTTATATCGGTGTAAACGGCGGTATGGTCTGCGCCGTTGCAGACGACCCCGGAATGCACTCTTCCCAGAACGAGCAGGATTCCCGTCATCACGCAATCGCAGCGAAGGTTCCCATGCTTGAGCCTTCGGACAGCGCAGATGCACTTTTCTTCACAAAATATGCATACGAGCTTTCCGAACGCTTCGATACACCCGTGTTGTTAAGACTTTCCACAAGAATATCCCATTCCCGTTCGCTTGTAACCCTTACGGGAAGGGAAGAAAAAGAGCTTCGTGAATATAAGCGTGACGTTATGAAAAACGTAATGATGCCTGCAATGGCACGTAAGGCGCACGCAAAGGTAGAAGCACGTAACAAGGCTATTACCGAATGGGCAGACGGAGAAGCTTTTGAACTTGGCATTAACAGAGAAGAACTTTTCTCCGATGAGATAGGCGTTATTGCGGCAGGCAGCACCTATGCTTATGCACGTGAAGCGCTTGGCGAAAAGGCAAGCTATCTTAAGCTTGGTATTGTAAATCCCCTTCCCGAAAAGGCAATCATCGAATTTTCGAAGAAGGTTAAAAGGCTTTACGTTATCGAAGAGCTTGACGATATTATCGAAACACATTGCATCAAGCTTGGCGTTTCGGTTATCGGCAGAGAGGTTTTCCCGCCCCTTGGCGAATATAACCAATCGCTCATAGCAAAAGCGATCCTCGGCGAAGCAAAAGAAACTCTTTCCTTCGACGGCGAGATTCCTGCACGTCCCCCCGTTCTTTGCGCAGGCTGTCCTCACAGAGGTCTTTACTATGCGTTGAAGGATATGAACCTCTACGTAAGCGGTGATATCGGCTGTTATACTCTCGGTGCGCAGGCTCCGCTTTCTATGATGGATACCTGTGTTTGTATGGGTGCTTCGGTATCCGCACTTCACGGATTCAATACCGCAAGAGGTCCCGAATCCGCAAAGAAGAGTATTGCAGTTATCGGTGACTCGACCTTTATGCATTCGGGCATAACGGGTCTTGTTGATATAGTTTATAATAAAGGTATTTCGACGGTTATCGTTCTTGATAACTCAATAACCGGTATGACGGGACATCAGAACAACCCCTTGAACGGTAAGACCATAAAGGGCGATCCCACAACGGCTGTAAACCTTGAAGCGCTTGCAAAAGCAATCGGTATTAACCGTGTCCGTGTTGTAGATCCCTTTGATATCAAGGGTACAAAACAGGCTGTGGCTGAAGAATTGCAGGCGAACGAGCCTTCTCTCGTAATTTCGAGAAGACCCTGTGCACTTCTTAAGAGTGTAAAGCACCCTGCACCCTTGACGGTTGATTTTGATAAATGCGTTGGCTGTAAGGCTTGTCTTAAGGTCGGCTGTCCCGCTATTTCGCAGAAAAAGCAGGAAAACGGCAAGACAAAGGCGTTTATCGACCCGAACCAGTGCTTGGGCTGCGGTGTTTGTGTTGAAACCTGCCGTTTGGGCGCAATCAAAGAAATATAAGGAGGCAACGTATGAACTCTATGAATATTCTCATCGTCGGCGTCGGCGGTCAGGGCACCTTGCTTGCCTCTAAGCTTATGGGTAAGATCTTTATCGATTCGGGATTCGACGTAAAGGTCAGTGAGGTCCACGGTATGAGCCAGCGTGGCGGCAGTGTTGTAACCTACGTCCGTGCAGGCGAAAAGGTGTTTTCTCCCGTTATCGACCTCGGCGAAGCTGATATGATAATCTCCTTCGAAGCACTTGAAAGTGCACGTTGGCTTCCTTATCTTAAAAAGGGCGGTACGATAATATCGAATACCGCACAGATAGACCCGATGCCCGTTATTATGGGCAATGCGCAGTATCCCGAAAACGTTCTCGGCAGAATACAAGACCTTGGTGTCAAGGTCGTTTCCGCAGATGCTTTGTCGCTTGCCGAACAGGCAGGAAGCGCAAAGGCTGTTAATATCGTTCTTCTTGCTATTGCTGCAAAGGAACTTGGTATTTCCAAAGAAGAATGTCTTGAAGCGATCCGTGCAACCGTTCCGCAAAAGACTATTGAGGTTAACGAAAAAGCGTTTGAACTTGGTTATAACATATAAGAGGTGACAACAATGGGAATACTTAAACCGGAGATAGAATGTGCCTCACGCAACTATCTCAAAGCACTCCAATCCGAAAGACTTATAAAAATGGTAAAGAACGCTTATGAAAACGTTCCGTTTTATAAGCAAAAGCTCGACGAGATGGGTATTTTTCCCGACGATATTCAGTCTATCGACGATATAACGAAATTGCCCTTCACCGTCAAGACAGACCTTCGTGATAACTATCCTTTCGGTCTTTTCGCAGTACCTCAAAGCGAGCTTGTCCGTATCCACGCATCTTCGGGTACAACGGGCAAACAGACTGTTGTAGGATACACCCAAAAGGACATAGACGTTTGGTCGGAATGCGCAGGCCGTGCTATCGTAGCAACCGGCGGTAATAAGGACGATCTGGTTCATATCTCTTACGGCTACGGACTTTTCACCGGAGGTCTCGGCTTGCATTACGGTGCTGAATATATCGGTGCAACAGCACTTCCCGTTTCTACGGGTAACACCGCACGTCAGCTTCAGCTTTTCCAGGATTTCGGCTCGACAGTGCTTTGCTGTACACCTTCCTATGCACTTTATCTTGGCGAAGCAATACGCGATGCGGGAATCTCGCTTGATTCAATAAAGCTTCGTGCAGGTATCTTCGGTGCAGAGCCTTGGACCGAAGAAATGCGAGCAAAGATAGAAACTCTTCTCGGTATCGAAGCATACGATATTTACGGACTTTCCGAAATCGCAGGTCCCGGCGTTTCCTTCGATTGCGAAGCGCATAACGGTATGCACGTTAACGAGGACTATTTCTATCCCGAGGTTATCGACCCCGAGACTCTCGAGCCCGTTCCCGACGGAACCGTCGGCGAGCTTGTATTCACCTGTATCGGCAAGGAAGCACTTCCTCTTATCCGTTACCGTACACGTGACCTCTGCTCTATAACCCACGAAAAATGCTCTTGCGGAAGAACTATCGTCAGAATGTCGAAGCCTATGGGCAGAAGCGACGATATGCTTATAATCAGAGGTGTAAACGTATTCCCGTCGCAGATAGAACACGTTCTTCTCGAATGCGGTATGGAACCGAACTATATGATTACTGTCGACCGTATCAACAATCTCGATACTCTTATGGTTGAGGTTGAAGTAAGTCAAGAGCTCTTTGCCGACACGATAAAACAGCTTGAATCCGAAAAGAAGCGTCTTGAAGCGGCAATGCAGAACACGCTTAACGTTCACGCACACATTAAATTTGTTGAATACGGTACCCTTCCCAGAAGTGAGGGCAAGGCAAAACGTGTTATCGATAAAAGAAAAATATAAGTATAGAAAGGAAACCCGAAATGTATATCAAACAGCTTTCCGTTTTCGTTGAAAACAAATCCGGCAGACTTGCCGAAATAACTTCCACAATCGCAAAAGCAGGCATCGATATCCGTGCCCTTTCTATCGCAGATACGACAGATTTCGGTATTCTCCGTCTTGTTGTCGATAAGCCCTTCGAAGCAGAAAAGGCTTTGAAGGAAGCGGGATTGACCGTTTCTCTCACCGACGTTATCGCTGTCGGTATTCCCGACAGACCGGGCGGATTTGCAGAAACGATGTGCAAGATCGCAGACAAGGATGTCGGAGTTGAATATATGTATGCGTTCATCTCCCGTGACCACGACCGTGCATATCTCATAATGCGTGTTGCGGATAACGAAAAGGCAATCGCCGCACTCGTTGCACACGGTTGCGAGATACTCTCCGGTGACAGCGTTTATAAGCTTTAAATGAGAAAAAATCCGCCCAATCGGGCGGATTTTTTTGCAAAAACCGAGAGAAAACTTTTAAAAAAGCTTTTCTCTCGGGCTCTCTTTCAAAATTTTTTATATTTAAAAACATTTCCTTCTGCCGTTTTTACAGCTTTCGGTCTTTCCGCAACGGTAGCAAAGCTCGTTTTCGGAATAACCGTTGTCGAAGAATTCCGTGATATTGTTCACCGTCGTTTCAGCAATGTTGTTAAGAGCTTCCTCGGTTAAAAAGGCTTGGTGCGAGGTGACAAGCACGTTCGGCATCGAAATAAGCCTTGCCAGCGTGTCGTCGTCCATAATATGACCCGAAACGTCCTCGAAGAATATATCGGCCTCTTCCTCATAGACGTCAAGGCAAGCCGCACCTATACGTCTTGACTTGATACCCTCGAGAAGAGCCTCTGCGTCGATAAGCGCACCACGGGAGGTATTGATTATAACAACACCCTTTTTCAGCTTGTTAATAGCCTCTTTGCCGATAATATGCTTGGTTTCGTCGGTGAGAGGACAATGGAGCGAGATTATATCGCTTTTTTCGAATATCTCGTCAAGAGTAACGTAATTAATATCCGAATCCTTCGCAGGAAATTTGTCGTATGCAATAACCTTCATACCGAACCCCTTGCAAATATCGATGAAAACACGTCCGATTCGTCCCGTACCGATAACCCCCACCGTCTTTCCGTGAAGGTCAAAGCCCGTCAATCCGGAAAGCGAAAAGTTATGGTCCTTCGTGCGGATATATGCTTTGTGTATCCTGCGGATAGAGGTCAAAAGCATTGCGATTGCGTGTTCTGCAACGGCATAGGGGGAATATGCAGGCACGTGAACGACGTGTATTTTTCCAAAGGTGTACTTGATGTCAACGTTGTTATAGCCTGCACAGCGGAGTGCAATAATCTTAATGCCAAGCTCATAAAGCCTGTCAATGACCTCGGCATCGACCGTATCGTTAACGAAAACACAAACACCGTCGCAACCGCTTGCGAGATTTGCGGTATCTTTGTTTAATTTCGTTTCAAAGAACTTAAATTCAATTCCCTTTTCGTTTCCGTATTTTTCAAACGAAGGAATATCATAGGATTTTGTATCAAAAAAAGCAAATTTCATAAATCTTCCTCCTTTTTCTTTATTATATCTAAAAATTCAAAATTTTTGCGTTGCACAGGCAACAAAAAAGCACTCTGATTTTTTCAGAGTGCTTTTCGTATAGGTTGTTTTATCTAACCAAAACTCTAACAACGCCTTTGATTGCGGCAATGTCAGCAACGATTGCTTCGTTGATGCTGTCGTTGGAACCGAAGATAGAAACTGCGTTGTTGCCCTTTGCCTGCGAGAGAAGCGATTCGATATTTACGTTGTCGCTTGCAAGTGCGGCTGAGATCTGAGTGATGATATTGGGGATGTTTTCGTGAAGAACTATAACACGGTTTGCTTCGGTACGGGGAAGAACGATCTCGGGATAGTTTACGCTGTTGCGAATGTTACCGTTTTCGATATAGTCGATAAGCTGTTCGGAAGCCATAACAGCACAGTTATCTTCCGATTCGGGAGTAGATGCGCCGAGGTGGGGGATACAAACAACGTGAGGAATACCGATAAGCTCTTCACAGGGGAAGTCGGTCACGTAGGAAGCAACCTTTCCGCTTTCAAGTGCTTCGATAAGGTCGGGAATGTTCGCAAGGTCGCCTCTCGAGAGGTTGATAATACGAACACCGTCTTTCATCTTTGCGATGTTTTCCTTGTTGATAATGCCCTTTGTGGAGGGAAGAGAAGGAATGTGATAGGTGATGTAATCGCTTTGTGCATAAACTGCATCATAGTCGTCTGCCTTGCGGACTGCACGGGAGATGGACCAAGCGTTCTTAACGGTAATATAAGGGTCGCAGCCGACAACGTCCATATCGAGAGCGCAAGCAGTGTTTGCAACCATACCGCCGATAGCGCCGAGACCTATAACGCCGAGGGTCTTGCCCTTGATTTCGGGACCAACGAATTTGCTCTTGCCTTTTTCAACAAGCTTGCCAACCTCGGGCTGACCCTTAAGGGTGGCAACCCAGTTGATACCGCCGACGATATCACGGGAAGCGAGAAGGAGAGCCGCAACAGCAAGCTCTTTAACGCCGTTTGCGTTTGCACCGGGGGTGTTGAAAACAACAATGCCGTTTTCACTGCAACGGTCTATCGGAATGTTGTTAACGCCTGCGCCTGCACGTGCAATTGCGAGAAGCTCTTTTCCGAAGGGTTCGTCGTGAAGCGCTGCGCTGCGAACGAGGATACCTTCGGGAGCGTTTGCGTCTTCAGCAACGTAATATTTACTGTTATCAAATACGTCAAGACCGATCTGGCTGATCTTGTTATAAAGCTTTATGTTTGTCATTATGCATTCTCCTTTTCATAGTTGCGCATAAATTCAACGAGCTTTTCAACGCCTTCGATAGGCATAGCGTTGTAGATAGAAGCTCTCATACCGCCGACGGAACGGTGGCCCTTAAGGTTAACAAAGCCTGCTTTGGAAGCGAGAGAACAGAATTCCTTGTCCTTTTCTGCATCGCCGGTAACGAAGCAAACGTTCATGAGAGAACGGAATTCCTTGTCTGCAGTTGCGCTGAAGAGCTTGCTTTCGTCAAGGAAATCGTAAAGGAGGTTTGCCTTTTCGATATTGATCTTTTCTCTTGCTTCAAGTCCGCCGGTTTCCAAAAGCCATTTGAAAACAAGACCTGCAACGTAGATGGAATAGCAGGGAGGAGTGTTATACATAGAGCCGTTATCAGCCTGAACCTTATAATCAAGCATAACGGGAGTACCTTCTCTTGCGTTGCCGAGGAGGTCTTCACGAACGATAACTACGGTAAGACCGGAGGGACCCATGTTCTTCTGTGCGCCTGCATAGATAAGACCGAACTTGGAAACGTCGATAGGACGGGAAAGAATACCCGAAGACATATCCGCAACAAGAGGAATATCGCCCGTGTCGGGAATATAGTTATAAACGGTACCGAAAATGGTGTTGTTGTAGCAGATATGAACGTAGTCTGCATCGGGAGAGAATTCGTTAACGGTAGGAACGTATGCGAAATTTCTGTCCTTGGAGGAAGCAATAACGTTTACTTCACCGTATTTTGCGGCTTCGTCGGCAGCCTTTTTGGAGAACTGACCGGAAACGATATAGTCTGCTTTGCGGTTCTTGTTCATAAGGTTAAGCGGAACTGCAGAGAACTGCTGGGTAGCGCCGCCCTGAAGGAAGAGAACCTTATAGTTATCGGGGATATTCATAAGCTTGCGAAGATTGCTTTCTGCTTCGTCGATGATACCCTGATAAACGGGAGTACGGTGGCTCATTTCCATAACCGACATTCCGCTGCCTTCGAAATCGGTCATTTCGGAAGCTGCTTTTTCAAGCACGGAAAGGGGAAGCATGGAAGGTCCTGCGGAAAAGTTGAAAATACGGTTCATAAATCAAATCTCCTCAAAATTAATCAACATTTTTACACAGTAAAAATTTTACCATTTTATCGCAATCAAGTCAATAGTTTTTGTTTATTAATATGGACGAAAATACCTCTAAAACAAGCGGTGCTATTGACAGAATAGTAATAATTTGTTAAAATATCCAAAGCAGGGAGGCGCTTGAAATGAAAAAGAAGATAACTATAAAAAAGATAAAAACAATATTGAAAAAGAATCTTGCGACGTTGCTTGCCACGGCGTTTCTTTGCTTCGGCGGTGCGTTTGCTTTTATGAGGCTTGCCGTTTCCCCGAATTACTATACGACGGCGGATTTCCTGCTTGTAGAAAAAGCAAGTAAAGAGATCGATGCAACCGAAAACCGTTTGCTTGCCGAAACCTTCGTTCAGATTCTCGATACCGACAGATTTTTCGCCACCGTCCGTAAAGACCTTCCTGCCGACCTGATAAAAAAATATTCGGTGCAGGATCTTAACGGTTCAGCCTCGTTCTCTACGGTCAACGGAACCGAGATTATAAGATTAACCTTCAATTTATCTCAAAAAAGCGACGTTTCTATTATTACAAACGCTATTATAAAAGCTGTTCCGACGTATATTTCCGGAATATACGGAGAGTTTGAATGTAAAACCGTCGAAGGACCTCTTTCTCCCGAAATTTCAACGGCAAAGGCCTCTGTTATCGGTGCAATAGCGGCTGTTGCAGGCTTTATAGTTGCCTTTGTTTCATCGCTTTTGAAGGATATTTTGGACGTTTACGTTCGTACCGCTTCACAGCTTGCGGAAAGATACAGCGTGCCGATATTGGGCTCTGTCCCCGAATTTAACAGAAACAAGAAAAAGGGAGGGGCGAAAAAATGATCAAAAAGGCTAATACGAGCAACAGAGAAGACAACGTTTCTGCGGTTCAAAAGGCATATAAAACCATAAAGACAAACATAAGCCTTTCTCTCTTAAAAGAGGGCTGTAAAAGAATCGTCGTAACGAGCGCAAGCCCCCGTGAAGGCAAATCCACCACGGCTGTTAATATTGCCATATCCTTTGCGCAGGAATCAAAAAGAGTGCTTATCGTCGATTGCGATTTGAAAAAGCCGAAAATACATAAAGCGTTCGGTATTTCCGATCAACCCGGATTGACGAACGTCGTCTCTGACCAAGCAACATTGGACCAAGCAATAATCGAAACCCGATATGCAAATCTTTACTGCCTTCCTGCAGGATTGATCGTGCCGAATCCGTCGGAGATCCTTGCAAACGAAAGATTTTTCTCGATTTTAGACGAATTGGAGGAACAGTTCGATTATATCATTTTCGATACACCGCCTCTTAATATCGTTTCGGACGCATTGCCCGTTATGAAGCTTGCCGACGGTGTGATTCTTATTGTCAGAAGTAAGATATCGCTCTATTCGGAATTTGAAAAGGCGCTTTCGAATATCGAAAATGCAAACGCAAAATTACTTGGCGTTATCGTCAACGGAGAGACAAACGAATAATAAAAAAGCGGAAGGCTCAAAGCCTTCCGCACTTTTTTGTTATTAATACGCTTTTGCCCAAACGACGTTGTGCTTTGCTTCTTTTCCGCAGCAAACGCATTTGTTGCCGACGGAAACCTCGTCATAGATGCAACGGGAGCCGATACCGGTCTTTTCCTTAACGGCATCTTCGCAAGCTTCGTCACCGCACCAGGGTGCAAATACAAATCCGTCGCCGTTTTCTTCAAGGGCCTTGCTGATCTCTTCAAGAGAGGTGCAACGGTAGGTGTGTGTTGCACGGTTGTCGAAAGCCTTTTTGAACATTTCGTCACGAACGTTCTTAAGAGCTTCTTTAACGGTTTCGCCGATATTTTCAAGCGGAACTATCTTCTTTTCGCCGGTAACACGGGAAACTATAACACAGTTGCCTGCTTCGATATCTCTCGGGCCAAGCTCGATACGAACGGGAACACCCTTCATTTCGTATTCGGAGAACTTCCAGCCTGCACTCATATCGCTGTCGTCAAGCTTAACACGGATTCCTGCAGAAGCAAGCTCGTTTTTAAGCTCTGCGCAACGGTCAAGCACGCCTTCCTTGTGCTGAGCGATAGGAATGATAACTGCCTGAACGGGAGCAACTGCAGGGGGAAGAACAAGACCTCTGTTGTCGCCGTGAGTCATAATTACTGCGCCGATAAGACGGGTCGTAACACCCCAAGACGTCTGGAAGGGGTGGACCTTTTTGTTTTCCTTGTTGGTATAGGTAATATCAAATGCTTTTGCAAATCCGTCGCCGAAATAGTGGCTGGTACCTGCCTGAAGTGCCTTGCCGTCGTGCATAAGTGCTTCGATAGCGTAGGTTGCTTCTGCGCCTGCAAATTTGTCGCTGTCGGTCTTGCGTCCCTTGATAACGGGCATAGCAAGGTCGTTTTCGCAGAAATCTGCATAGATATTAAGCATCTGTTCGGTTTCGATTATTGCTTCCTCTGCCGTTGCGTGAATGGTGTGGCCCTCCTGCCAGAGGAATTCACGGGTGCGAAGGAAGGGTCGTGTCGTCTTTTCCCAACGAACGACGCTTACCCATTGGTTGTAAAGCTTGGGAAGGTCACGGTAGGAATGGATAATATTCGAATAATGCTCGCAGAAGAGCGTTTCGCTGGTGGGACGGACGCAAAGTCTGTCCTCAAGCTTTTCGCTGCCGCCGTGTGTTACCCAAGCAACCTCGGGCGCAAAGCCTTCAACGTGGTCCTTTTCCTTCTGGAGAAGGCTTTCGGGAATGAACATAGGCATGCATACGTTTTCATGTCCCGTTGCCTTGAATGCGCCGTCAAGGATCTTTTGAATGTTTTCCCAAATAGCGTAAGCATAGGGGCGGATAACAAGACAGCCCTTTACGGAGGTGTATTCGATAAGCTCGGCTTTCTTAACGATATCGGTATACCATTGAGCAAAATCCTCCTCCATGGGAGTGATTTCCTCAACGAACTTCTTTTCTGCCATAATTTATAAGTCCTTTCGTAAAAAAATCGTATAGTTTGTTTTCTAAACCCTTGCATTATTATGAAATATGTTTTATAATATACTCTATAAATATGCTGTCAAAGTATATTCTTGAGAAAGTATAACAGATTAATAAAGACTTGTCAATTACAGTATGACGATTTTGTCGGAGGAAATATGAAAACTAACATAAAAATTATCGCATTCATTCTTTCAGCGTTGATGATGATAGCTCCTTTCGCCGTTTTCGCAATAGCCGAAGAGGGTGACGGAGACGTGTCGTCCGATGTCAGCGCAGAAGTATCCGCCGACCCTTCCGAGGACCCTTCCGACGTTCCTTCCGAAGACCCTTCCGATATTCCTTCTGAAGAACCCTCTGACGTTCCTTCCGAAGACCCGTCCGACGTTCCTTCCGAGGAACCCTCCGACGTTCCTTCCGAAGACCCTTCCGACGTTCCTTCCGAAGACCCGTCTGACGTTCCCTCCCAAGAGCCTGCTCCTTCTACATACGAAATCAACGTTTCCGTTGAAGGCGGTGCGGAGAATGCAATCGTTAAGATTAACGGAACCGAGGTTTCGGGCAGCTTCGTTGACGTAACCACCGATATCGATATTCAGGTTTCTGCAAAAGAAGGCTATGAAGTCGTAAGCGTTGTTTTCGACGGAAAGGCTCTGCCGAAGAAGGAAAACGGATTTGGCAATATGTTCTATAACCTCGAATACGGCAAGGAATATTCCTTGAACGTTGTTCTCAAAAAGCTCCCCACGCCCGTAACGCTTGACGTTGATACTATCGGCGCAACAGGCTATGCCGTTTTCGTAAACGGACAGGAGATCGACCGCTCGTCTTATCAGATCATGACCGGCGATACCGTTAAGGTTCAGTTCAAGACGGAAGAAGCTTTTGATGCGGCGAAGGCAACCCTTTTCATCGGCACTTCGCTTGTTGGAATGACATCCGATTCTTATGAATTCGTTATAGAAAACGATACCGAAATCAGGTTCCTTTACGGTGTTGTCCCCGTAACCTTTATTCTCGTCGGCCCCGGTAAATATACGATCTCGAAAGAGGTTGAGCCCGTTGAAAATAACGAGCTTGCACCTAAAGAGGTCGTACGTTATTTAACAAAGGGCGCACACTATTCCTTCACGGTCGTTCCCGGCGAAGGATATGAGATCGTCGGCATTGCCGAAATTTCCGAACCCAAAAGACATTTGGAGGACGGAATCTATTATTTCTACGCAAACGGCCCCACGACCGTAAAAACAGTTATGCGTGCCGCTACCACCGCTCCCGAAAAGCAGAACTGCAAGGTCAACGTTTTCGTTGGCTCGGGCGGTACCGTTACGGCAGGCGACAGCAAGATTCTCGGCAATACGGGAACCGACGTTTCGGTTAAGATCGGCGCCGATTTGAAATTTGAAATAACCCCCGACGAGGGCTATGTTGTCGATACCTTTACTGTCGGTGACAAAACTGTCGAAATCACCGACAATACGTATACTTTAAATAAAGTCACCAAGGATGTCTCGGTTCAAATCCGTTTTAAGAAGGCGGAAGACGAAAACGGTGCAAATGCCGTAACCGCAGAGGATATTGATTGGTTTGCAAATCCCGTTGTTATCGACATCACGGGTGAAAAGACCGTTTCTAAAGAAGTTTTCCAGAAGATAGAAACCTTAAGCGGAAGAAAGTACGTTGAATTCCGTAACGAAAACGGAACCGTATATATTCCTTACGGCGCAAAATTCGAAGGCGACGTTGATTATACTGCTTTCGAGATCGTTGCACTCAACGGCGGCGACCTCTATGCCAGCATCGAAAAAGCAATCGAAACAAGCGGCAAAAAGGACGTTGCTCACGTAATATACAGTGTTTCGGTTAACAGAGAGCTTCCCGTCGGTACGCTCATCTCCTTCAATATCGGAGAAACCTATAACGCAAGCGACGTTGCGATGTATCTTTACGATAGCGCAAAATCGAGCTTCTATCTTAAGGATACCGCTTCCGAAGCAATAACCGTTGAAAACGGAATGACCGGTAAATTCGAATACGGCAATAACGACGGTGTTGTGGTTTTGGCGAAGAACGATTTTTCGGTCTTCAAGGTTACTGCAAGCGTCGTAAAGCACGGCGGTATGATCAACCCCAACGGTACGACCGAAGTTAAGCTCGGCGAAAACTTTATGTATCAGATTACCGCACAGAACGGCTATAAGATAGACCGTGTGATCGTTGACGGTGTTGCTGTTGAGGGCGCAAACGGCAGAGAAAGATTTGAAGGCAAATTGGAAAATATTTCTGCCGACCATACTATTGACGTTGAATTTGCCTTGATCGACGAAGCAAGCGCAGACAATACCGAAGAAAACAGCAACGTGGGCAGAGTCGTAGCAATACTCGTTGTTATATTTGTGTTACTTGCAGGTGCTGCTACGCTGTTCATCGTAAGATGGTATCAGGATAAGAACAAATGAAAGAAAAAACAAATGCCTTTTTGAAAAAGACTTGTGAAGTATTCCTTAAATTAAAGACTAAAATCACAAGCTCAAAACGCAATTTGGGTATAACCGCAGGTGCTGTTGCCCTTATTGTGGTTTTGATCATAGTGATTATAGCGTGGCCGAGCGAAGAGCAGGAAATTAAATGGGGCGAGGGTATTACCGAAGGAATTCCTTCGTTCTCGAGCGAATATAATGCTTTTCGTGCGGATGATAGCTATATGACGGCATATTATACCGACGTAACGACCGAGCAGGTCACGGAATATGCATCAAAACTGGAAACCGATTGCGGAATACAGTTCAATAGTGATAAATATCCCCGTTCGGCGATATATAATGATAGGATCATAGTTATCCATTATAACGTGACCGAAAAGAAACTTTCCGTTACGGTATCTCTGCAGGGTGATAATACAATACAGGAGAACTCCCATGACGATCAGAAACTCGATTAAAGCAATAATAATTGACAAGACCCGTCTTTTAACGGTAAAGATGCGTTCGGACGACGGTAAAGAATATTATACTCTCCCCGGAGGAAAGCAAAGGCCTGACGAGCTTATGATAGATGCGCTCAAGCGTGAGGTTCAGGAAGAAACGGGCTATACCGTAGAGCCGAAAAGCCTTCTCTTCATTCGTGAAGGCTTTAATAACGGAACTCACAGAATCGAATTTATGTTCATCTGCGATATAATAAGTGATATCGACGAAACAAAGCTTTCCTACGACTCAAACCAAATCGGAACCAAATGGCTTAATATCGACAATATAAGGCACGAGGAGCTTTATCCTGTCGATATGAGGAACATCATAAAACAATATTTCCTTGGCAAAAACAACGCAATCTATCTCGGCGAGATGGAATAAAGCTTTCTCGGCTTGCAGATAAAAAACAAAGGTGGATATTGATATGGTAAATTTCAGATATAAGCAGGTTCAAAGTGTGACCGATGCCGATTTTAAGGCGTTTGAAGAACGTCTTGAACAGGCTCATAGATCTCTTTGGGAAGGAACGGGCAAGGGCAACGATTTTATCGGCTGGCGTGACCTTGGTATCCGTCCCGAAAGCGAAGAGCATCAGCGTATAAAGGCTTGCGCACAAAGGCTTCGTGAAACCAGCGACGTTTTGATCGTCGTAGGTATCGGCGGTTCGTATCTCGGCGCACGTGCGGTTATTGAATACTTAAAGACCGCATATCACAATCAGCTTAATACGGGTGACCCGTGTGTATACTTCCTCGGCAATTCGTTTGCGGGCGGTGAATTGAACGCCGTGCTTTCGCTTTGCGAGGGCAAACGTGTAAGCGTTAACGTTATCAGTAAATCGGGCACGACGACCGAAAGCTCGGTCGCCTTCCGCTTGATACGTGAATATATGGAAAAACGCTACGGCAAATCCGAAGCAGCAAAGAGAATCGTTGCAACGACAGACGCTCATAAGGGTGCACTGCACGAGCTTGCACAGAAAGAAGGCTATGAATGCTTCACCGTTCCCGACGACGTGGGAGGAAGATTCTCTGTGCTTACTGCGGTCGGCTTGCTTCCGATAGCTGTTTCGGGCGTCGATACCGATGCACTTCTTGCAGGTGCGGCGGACGAGAGGGAATCGATCCTCTCTGCAGGTCTTGATAATCCTGCGTACAAATATGCGGTTTTAAGAAATATAATGCTTGCAAAGGGCAGAACGAACGAGCTTTTGGTCAGCTACGACCCCGATTTCAGATTTATGGGCGAATGGTTCAAACAGCTCTTCGGCGA
>JAFVXP010000127.1 GCA_017501055.1 Clostridia bacterium
GTACTTATTTCTTTTCAAGAAGGTCTTTGATTTCGCCGAGAACTGCAAGAGTCTTTTCTTCAACGGAAGGTTCTGCAGGTGCGGTTTCTTCTTCAACGACTTCTTCTGCTTTCTTAAGGTTTTCAAGCTTGTTACGCATACCCATAAAGATCTTGATAACAACGAACATACAGAAAGCAACGATTATAAAATCGATTATGTACTGAATGAACAGACCGTAGTTGAGAGTAACGGCGGGAGTTGTGATCACGCCGGCTTCATCGACAACGGCGGGAGTGAGCTCGTATTTCATTTCTGCAAGCGACTGTGTACCTGCAAGCTTGCCGATAACGGGCATTATGATGTCTGCAACGAGCGAGGAAACTATCTTGCCGAAAGCAGAACCCATAACAACACCGACAGCCATATCAAGAATGTTGCCTTTAGAGATGAATGCTTTGAATTCCGAGAAAAATTTCACTTTTTGCTTCTCCTTTTAAATTATTTGTTGAGAGCGTTGTTGAGCTTGTTAAGAAGCTCTTCTGCGTTCTGACCGTGTGCGCTGCAAGCGTCTGCGATGGATTCGCCACGGGACATAGGACAGCCGAGGCAGTGCATACCTATCTCGAGGAAATACTGTGCAAGCTCGGGATGTGCGTCGAGAACCTCGCCGACGAGCATATCTGCTGTGATCTTAGTCATTTTCGTTACTCCTTTCGGTAGAGTTTGTATTTTCGTTTTCTTCTTCTTGGTCATCGTCCGAGAGATTGCCGAATTCGTCAATGAATTCGATCTCGTCGTCGGACATGGAATTGATTGTTTCGGGTGCTGCTTCAAAGGTTATAGAGCTGTTGGGGACAGCCTCTTCTTCGGTTTCTTCTTCCTCTTCGTCTTCTTCGTCAAGGTCGATATCTTCATCGGAAAGGTCTGCTTTCTTGCGGAGTGCTTGAAGCTTTTCTCTGCCTTCACGGGAGAGGAAATATCTTGTCGTTTCGGAGAGGAACCAGTATGCAAGCGCAACGACGGCGGATATTATGATCTTTGACATTTCGGGAAGAGCATATCCGAACACGTTTGCGCAAAACGGAGCTGACGTAAGGAGCGCAGTCAATGCAAACACGCCAAGTCCGACAAGGAAAAGAAGTCTGTTGCCAAATCGTTTTGTCTTGAAAACACTTCCGTTACCGCCGAGCGAGCCTGCATAGAGGAAAAGCAATATCGCAAGAGAGATTAACGAGCAGGCATAAGACGAGGTTGAAGCAAAGGTTATGAACAATGCAACGCCTGCGCCGACAGAAAATCCAAGCGGATAGAGGAACTGCCAAAGTTTTGGCTTTGAACCCATGGGCTTATGCTTTTCGTAGAGGTTTTTAACACTTCTCGGCTCGAAAGCGAGTGCAAAAGCAAAAGCAAGATTGAATATAATTCCGCCGAAGAGCACGTCTTGGGCACGGAAGGGAGTGATTTGGTTATAGAACAGCGAAATTAACGATGCAACAAGCATCATTATTGCGGCAGAAGGGAGATATTTAACGACAGAGCGGATACGGCGCAAAAGAGTTTTTGCGTTTAGAATACCGTCTGTGATAAGATTTATGCCGTTACCGAGCATTAAAACGTCTGCCGTTTGGCGAAGGGTATCTGTTGAGGTTTCGGGTACTATCGAAACGTCGGCTTCGTTCATAATGGGAAGCTCGTTAATCCGTTCCGCCGTAACGGCGGTAATACGTCCGTTATTCTTGCGGAGCTTTACGATATCAAGCCATTCGCTGTCGTCAATATTAAGGAACATTCGGTAATAGGGGGCGTTTGCAATAAACAACCCTCTCGAGCAGACACGGATCTGCTCTGCAGTTATTATCTGCGTTTCGTCGGTGATTATTCCTGCGCTTTTTGCGGAATTGAGTGCAGTATAATAGGCATCGTTGGAATTAAGGACGGTTTCTATCCCTGCGCTTTCGCAACGGTAGACAGAGGACGCAACCCCTGCATCAAGCGAGCTTGCAAAAGAGATGAAGCCTTTGAATATCAGCCTTTGCTCTGCTTCTATATCACGGAGAGTTTCGGCTTCGGTCTCGCCTGTTGCAACTGCAACGAGGAAGCTGTTTGTTCTTGCGGAATCCTCAACGGCGGTAAGTATTCTCTTACGGGTGAAGTCGCTCAATTTATAATCCGCACCGTTAAGAGTATATCCGATACAGCGTGAAAGTATGTTTTCGGGCGAGCCACGCACGATTATAATATTTTTTCCGTCACGCAACGTCAGCATTCGGGAAATATCGCCCGAAAGAGTATATTCTGCATCAAGACGGATATATTCGTCACGAATCATTCCGATGGGCTTGTTCCATTCATCGAAATAATCGACGATAGCATCGTCAAGCGGTGTTCCCTTATATTCGGGAAGACCTCTTTTTTGCTTCTTTCCGCCTGCGTAATACGTCTTGCGTCGGAGCAGACGAGCATAAGCTTTAAGATCTCCTCTGCCGCTTCGTCGGGACGTTTTTCACGGTCGTAATTCTTTCCCGAGAAATAAAGCCCCGTAAGCGAAATTCTTTTCGGCGGAAAGGCAAGGTTTTTACCGCACATAACGGTATTTGCGTTCGAAAGCTTTTCAATACAGTTATAATTCTTTATAACCATACCGTCGTCTGCCATATTCTTTGCGCCGAA
>JAFVXP010000128.1 GCA_017501055.1 Clostridia bacterium
ATGAAGGCTTACCGTGCTAAAGACGGCAGAATACTTCTTTTCCGTCCCGAAAAGAACATCGAACGTATGAACAACACCAACGTCAGAATGTGTATTCCCGAGGTTAACCCCGATGACGTTCTTCAGGCTATTGAAGAGCTTGTTTCGGTTGACAGCGATTGGATCCCCTCCGAGCCCGGCACTTCGCTTTACATTCGTCCCTTCATTATCGCTACCGACCCCTTCCTCGGCGTTCATCCTTCGCACACCTACAAGTTTATGATCATTCTTTCTCCCAGCGGTTCTTACTACGCAGGCGGCCTTGCTCCTGTTAAGATCTGTGTTGAAGACGAATACGTTCGTGCTGTTAAGGGTGGTACCGGCTTCGCAAAAGTCGGCGGTAACTATGCAGCTTCGCTTAAAGGTCAGGAAAAGGCAGAACAGCTTGGTTATGCTCAGGTTCTTTGGCTTGACGGTATTGAACACAAATACATCGACGAAGTCGGTGCAATGAACGTTTTCTTCGTTATCGGCGACAAGGTCGTCACACCTATGCTTGAAGGCAACATTCTTCCCGGTGTTACAAGAGATTCTGTTATCAACTATCTTAAGGCTAAGGGCTATACCGTGGAAGAACGCAGAATTTCTATCGACGAGGTTTATGAAGCAGGCAAGAACGGACTTCTTAAAGAAATGTTCGGTACGGGTACTGCTGCAGTTATTTCTCCCGTCGGTCTGCTTGATTGGAACGGCGAAAAGCTTGTGATCAACAACAACGAAATCGGCGCAATCTCTCAGATGCTTTATGATGAAATCACCGGTATTCAGTTTGGTGATAAGAAAGATGAGTTTGGATGGAGTCACGAAATCAAGAGATAAACAACGAATTCAATAACGAAACTGTATTTTTTGAAGAAGCGGAAATCAATTCCGCTTCTTTCGAAATTGAAGGACTTGAAGAAGAAAGCCAAGATGAAATGAAGACAGAAAAAAGAGCAAAGCTCTTTAATGCTCCGTTCATTATTTTGGTTTCTCTTTTTGTGCTTTCAATTATTATATATACGGTATCGAGATTTGTCCCTGCGTTTGCGGAAATTTGGACAAGATACCCTGCGCAGTTGATGCGTTTGGTTTTGGCAAAGCTTACGGGTTGGATCCCCTTCTCGTTTGCAGAGACAGTTATTGTCACGCTTCCTATCACGGTCACGGTATTTATTGTTGGAGTTTCTGTTTCGACAAAGAGAAATGATTCCAAAGAGAATTTCTATAAGTGGTTACGTCCCATCATTTCTGTGATTCTTGTTATATTAACCCTGTTTTTTGCCGCTTTCGGCCCTGCTTACGGAAGATATTCGCTCTCACAAAACCTTAAGCTTGACAGAAAAGACGTTAGCGTTGACGAGCTTTTTGCGACGGGAATTATTGTTTCCGCCTTTACAAATCTTGACGTCGGCGAGATCGACTTTGATTCGGAAGGCGCATCTGTTATGCCCTATGGGTTTGACGTGCTTGTCGAAAAGATGAATCAAGCATACAGAAAATATACCGACGGTTTGGACTATATCTCGCATTTCGATTCTTCACCAAAGCCCATTGCTCTTTCGGAGCCGATGACTTATACGCACATTTCGGGCGTTTACACCTATATGACGGGCGAAGCAAACATCAATGTCAACTATCCCGATTTTCTTATTCCCTTCACCGTTGCGCACGAGATGGCACATCAACGAGGAATTGCCCGTGAGGACGAGGCGAATTTCGTTGCATTCCTTGTTTGCACTTACAGCGACGACGCATATATACGTTATTCCGGCTATGCAAACATGCTGAATTATATCAACAGCGCTCTCGGAAAGAGCGATAAAGAAAAAGGCAAGGAACTGTTTCAAAAGTATACTCCCTATAACGTTCAGTTGGAGTTTGCGGCATATTCAGAGTTTTTTGATAAATACCGTGAAAGCACGGCGAGCAAGGTTTCGGGTACGATCAACAACGCCTATCTTCAGTCGCAAGGGCAGACCGCAGGAACAAAAAGCTATGGACTTGTTGTTGACCTTGCCGTGGCTTATTACAAAAGATATACAAACGCTCAATAAACCACCGCACAATCACCCCGCAAAAAAGAGGTTGCCGATATGGCAACCTCTTCGTTTATATTACATTAATTTACGGATAAGTCCTTTAATATCCTCAAGAGAAGCTTCCTTCGGGTTGCCGGGTGCACAAGCGTCGGCAAATGCGGATTCTGCAAGGAAATCGATATCCTCTTCCTTTAATGCGGAAAGCTTTTCGGGGATTCCGACATCGGTGCTTAGCTTACGGACAGCGTCAACAGCCGCTTTACGGTAGGTCTCTGTATCCATACCCGTGGTGTCAACACCCATAGCCTCGGCGATAGCTTTATACTTTTCGCCCGTGCAATCTGCATTATATTCCATAACGATGGGAAGCATCATTGCGCAAGCAACGCCGTGAGGTGTATCGTAAACTGCGCCCAGCGTGTGCGCTACCGAATGGGCGATACCCAATCCGACGTTAGAGAATGCCATACCTGTTACAAACTGACCGAGAGCCATGCCTTCTCTTCCCTCGGGCTCGTTATTAACTGCACCGCGAAGGCTTTTTGAAATCAAGCGGATCGCTTCAAGGTTAAGGCAATCGGGCAGAGCCCATGCACCCTTTGTCGTATAGCCTTCTATAGCATGAGTGAGAGCATCCATGCCCGTCGCCGCTGTCAAGCCTTTGGGCATTGTGGACATCATATCGGGGTCAACGACCGCAATATCGGGAATATCGTTAACGTCAACGCAGACGAATTTGCGCTTGCGTTCAACGTCGGTTATAACGTAGTTTATCGTTGCTTCTGCTGCGGTACCTGCCGTTGTGGGAACTGCTATGGTATAAACGGTACGGTTCTTTGTGGGAGCAACGCCTTCAAGAGAACGTACGTCTTCAAATTCGGGGTTATTAATGATGATACCGATTGCTTTTGCGGTATCCATTGAAGAACCGCCGCCGATTGCGATCATATAATCTGCGCCCGAAGCCTTATATGCCGTAACGCCGTTCTTTACGTTTTCAATCGTGGGGTTGGGTTTGATATCGGAATATATCTCGTAAGCCATATTTGAAGCATCAAGTATGTCGGTAACTTTTTTAGTTACGCCGAATTTTACGAGATCGGGGTCGGTTGCCACAAAAGCTTTTTTGAATCCTTTTGCAGAAACGATTGCGGGAATCTCTTGGATTGCACCTTTGCCGTGATAGGATATCGGATTTGATACGAAACGGTTTGCCATAATACGTCCTCCTATATGTTGTTTTTTGGGTTTTTGTACCTTGATTTATTATACCCTATTTTATGGAAAAATTCAATAAGGTTTTTTCCGTTTTATTGTCGAAATACGTTCTTTGTCAACGCAATCCGCATAGTGAAGTTTGGGCTACGCCCAAGTGAAGCAGCGGCGATGCCGCTGTGAAGTATCGTGCTTGCGCACGAAGTGAAGTTAAGTGTGCCACCCACGCCCGCAGGCACTTCACTTGCCGAAGGCATACTTCACGTACCGAAGGTGCGCTTATCGTGCCGCAAGGCACACTTAGTTCAAAAAACACTCTTTTGTCTAGTAGACAAAAGAGTGTTTTTTGTTGGTACGCCCGACTGGATTCGAACCAGCGGCCTTTAGAGTCGGAGTCTAACGCTCTATCCAGCTGAGCTACGGGCGCATTTTTCAATTGCCAAGACATTATAGCATACCCCCTGCCGTTTTGCAAGAGGAAATTTCAAAAGAAAAATCGCCCGTATTCATTCGGTTTCCCCCGCGCTAAAACCAACTGCGGCAACTGTGCCACACCGATTGGAACCATTCCACCACCTTAAACTTCACCTTATACCGACTGCCGCCCTCTACCAACTCGGTTTGTCCCGGTGTTAACACCTTCTCCACCGGCTGGGTAGCGGCAGGCAAACACAACGAAGGAAACATGACGCACCACCAATTTTTCCCTTTTCCCTCCCCAAGCACCACCTGCACGGCGGTGTAGGTTCCCGCTGGCAAGGTTACCTTGTCATAGGTACGGGTTTCGAAATAGGTGTCGGCCAAGCGACAGGTCACGGGGTAGTCGTATCCCGCCTCTTTTACCGTTTGTTGCGCCACGGTTTGCAATTGTGTCATGCTTTGCTCGGCAATCGCCAGCAACTCCTGTCGGCTGTTTGCTCCTTGCAACAAGGGAGCCGAGCTTTTGAGCAGGGCATCTCGCACCGCAATCTTGACCGAC
>JAFVXP010000012.1 GCA_017501055.1 Clostridia bacterium
CCTGCGGTCTTGTTACCGAAGGCGAAAGATGGATGACTATGCTTGACATCCAGGGTCTTGAAGACTTCTTCGGCGACATGGACTTCAAGGTTGCAGGTACAAAGAAGGGTATCACAGCAATTCAGATGGACCTTAAGATCGACGGTCTTACCCCTGCTATAATCAAGCGTGCGCTTGAAACCACCCACGAGGGCAGAAATTATATTCTTGACGAAGTTATCACACGTTGCATCTCTGAACCCAGAGATGACGTTTCCAAATACGCTCCCAAGATGATCTCCACCAAGATCGACCCCGAAAAGATTCGTGAGGTTATCGGTTCCGGCGGTAAGGTCATCCAGAAGATCTGCGCCGACACCGATTGTAAGATCGACATCGAGGACGACGGTTCCGTATTTATCTCTGCTGTCAATAAGGACAATGCATACAAGGCATTGAAGATCGTTGAAGCCATTGCAAAGGATCCCGAACCCGGCGAGATCTTCTACGGTACCGTTACCAGAATTATGACATTCGGTGCGTTCGTTGAGATTGCTCCCGGCAAGGAAGGTCTTGTTCACATTTCCCAGCTTGACAAGAAGCGTGTTGCAAAGGTTGAAGACGTTGTTTCCATCGGTGACACCATCAAGGTTATCGTTTCCGAAATTGACGACAAGGGCAGACTTAACCTTTCCAGAAAAGACGCTCTTGACGTTGTGGAAGATATTTAGTCGCTGACGCTCTCGATTGAAAACGCAAGGTTTTCAATCGGTTTTAAGAACATTGTTCGCTCGCACCTCGCGCCCGAACTCCGTTTGTGCACTCGCAATGTTCAGAGGTGTATTTTTCAAGGCACATGTCCTTGAAAAATACGAAAGTTTATTGTATAGTCAATAAATCAAGGCTCTCGGGAAGAGATTTCCGAGTGCCTTTGTTTTTCGATTTAGGTGATGTGTTTTCGTTATTTAACAGACATAGACTCAAACAAATTTTCAGCAACGGACCGTCACCGAAACAATGAAAAAACACCCGAGAACGTGACGTTTTCGGGTGTTTTTGTTTATTATCTGTTTTGTTGTTTATAACCGGAATATCTCGTTTCGAGGTCTTCGAGATCGAGGTCGTCAAAGAAGCCGTTATCGTAGCCTTCTTGCAACGTATAAATCTTTTCGCCGTCCCAAACGAGCGCAGCATTTGTATCAGGGAACCAAAGAATTCTGCCGTTGAAATCGAATTCATATTCCATACAACCCACGATCATCTCATTGTAAGTGACGTAAACGGTATAATATTTGCCGTCGCCGTACGGTCCGCAAAAGTTTGTTTCAACTTCTTCTTTAGTCAACCAATCACGGCGGTTGTAGCGGTCGAGATATGCTTCTACGAACTCTTCTTTCTCGGATTCCGGAGGCTGTACCATTTCAAGCTTGATATTATACGTGCCGTCAAAGCTTTGTCTTAGCAAAATCCAATCCAATTTTGTGACCTCTCCGTCATAGTTGACATCTGCAAAGATTTCGTTTTTATCACAAAAATCATATGTTCTGTTTACAACACGTCTTATTAAGGCATAGTCCTTTATATCTCTCACGCCGTCGGCATTAACGTCGCCTCGTTTATGCAGGGTAATGTCAGAGGAATTATCGTAAAGAGGTGTTTCCGAAGGTGCTCTTTCGAGAATCACTGCTGAAGCTTCGGGCAAAACGTTTTTATCCGCTGTATTGGGATCATCTTCACCGATTTCATCAGATGCACAGCTCAAAAAGCAAGCAGGCAAAATCAGTACGCAAAGCAGTAATGCAACAATTCGGTTCCTCATAATATGCCCCCTTACAAAAGTTTATGTTATCCCTCAATTTAATAATAACATTTTCTTCACTTGAATACAATCGTTAACTGCCACAATCTTTATTTTTAACTTTTGTTTATGTTCACATTCATATTTCTAAACGCTTGACTATGGCGGAAGTATTTGGTATAATTAATCTGTATCGCTGTAGAATAACGGAAGGAGGGCTTTTTATGTATAAGAGAGTTTTTATTGTTGTTTTGGACAGTCTCGGTATCGGGCACGCAGTTGATGCTTCCGATTTTGGTGATTGCGGCGCACACACCTTAAAAAGTGTTATGAGTGCAAAGCCCGAACTTCCAAACCTTACAAGGCTTGGGTTATTTAACATCAAGCGTGCGGAATTGACTGAATTTGCAGTTGAATCCCCTATCGGTCTTTACGGATATGCCGAAGAAGCAAGCAAAGGCAAGGACACAACGGTGGGTCATTGGGAGATCGCAGGGGTTATTTCCGAACGTCCTCTGCCGACCTATCCGAACGGTTTCCCGAGCGAGATCATTGACGAATTTCGCAGGCAAAACGGGGTTGAAATACTTTGTAATATGCCTTATTCGGGAACCGAGGTTATCAAGGATTACGGCGAGGAACACGTTAAAACGGGCAAGCCCATCGTTTATACCTCTGCGGACAGCGTTTTCCAGATTGCGGCGCACGAGGATATTATCCCTCTCCCCCGTCTTTATGAGCTTTGCGAAAGCGCAAGAAGGATATTAAAGGGCGAGCACGCCGTCGGACGTGTTATTGCAAGACCTTTTTCCGACAAGGACGGTGAATTTTACCGCACGGGCGGAAGGCACGATTATTCCCTTGAGCCTACGGGCAAGACCTTGCTTGACGGCTTGAAGGAAAAGAATTTTGACGTTATTTCTGTTGGCAAGATCAACGATATTTTCGCCTCCCGAGGGGTTACGGAAAGCAATCCCACAAAAAACAACGTTGAGGGCGAAAGCAAGCTTTTGGAAATGCAAAAGCGTGATTTTAACGGTCTTTGTTTCGTTAATCTTGTTGATTTTGATATGGTGTACGGACACAGAAACGATATAACGGGCTATGCAGACGCATTGGCTCGGTTTGACGTTACTTTGGGTGAATTTATCGAAGGCATGAACGATGGCGACCTTCTTATTATAACGGCAGACCACGGTTGCGACCCCGGATTTAAGGGTACTGACCACACACGTGAAAACATTCCTATTTTAGCATACGCAAACAATATCCAGCCGAAGGATCTGGGCGGTTTTAAGACCTATTCGGTCATAGCAAAGACCGTTGCAAAGAATTTTGGTATTGAAAACGATTTCTCGGGCGAAAGTTTTATTTAGATTTTAGTATTCGGGAGGTTAACGGTTATGTTGAAAATGCACGACATTATCACAAAAAAGCAGGACGGGCGAGAGCTTGACGAAGAAGAAATTGCGTTTTTCGTTAAGGGTGTTGCCGACGGTTCTATTCCCGATTACCAGATCTCTGCGCTTTTGATGGCAATTTGGTTTAAGGGTATGACGGAAGAAGAGACCGTTACGCTTACCGAATGTATTGCCGACAGCGGAGAGATGAACATTCTTCCTTCCGTTAACGGAAAAAAGGTTGACAAGCACAGCACGGGCGGTGTCGGCGACAAGGTATCTCTTATTGTCGGTCCTATGGTTGCCGCCGCAAACAAGGGAATCTACGTTCCGAAAATGGCAGGCAGAGGGCTTGGTTTTACAGGCGGTACGCTTGACAAGCTTGAATCCTGCAAAGGCGTTGATACCGAGATCTCGGCAGAAGAGTTTGAAAGGATCGTTTCGGAAATCGGTTTTTGTATTGCCGGGCAAAGCAAAAGGCTTGCGCCTGCAGATTCAAAGCTCATTTCCTTGCGTGACGTTACGGGTACGGCAAACTGTATACCTCTCATTGCGGCAAGCGTTATGAGCAAGAAGATCGCATCGGGCAATGAATGTATCGTTCTTGACGTTAAGTGCGGAAGCGGTTCTTTTTGCAAGACCGTTCGTGATGCCGAAGAGCTTGCAAGGCTTATGGTACGCATCGGCGCAAGAGAAAACCGAAAGACTGTTGCTCTTATAACCGATATGTCTGCTCCTTTGGGAACGGCTGTCGGCAACAGCGTTGAGCTTATTGAGGCCATACGTGTCCTTGAAGGCAGAGGCGACGAGGAATTGACCGAGCTTTGCATTACCGTTGCGGCGAATATGCTTTATGCGGCGAACGCAGGTGATTATCAGACCTGTGTTGCGATTGCCGAGGAGACCATTTACGACGGAAGCGCAAAGGAAAAGCTTGCCGACCTCGTAGAACGGCTCGGCGGTGACAGAAGATATATTTACGACGTTAGTCTTTTTGAAGAAAGCAACGTTACGGCTATGCTTGTTTCGGACAGAAGCGGATATATCACCCGTATCGACGCTATGGGTGTCGGAAAGGCGGCGGCTGTGCTCGGTGCAGGCAGAGAGGTTATCGGCGCTTCAATAGACCACACGGCGGGTATTTTACTTAACAAAAAGATCGGTGACAGAATCGAAGAAGGCGAAGCTCTGGCAACTATCATGGCAAAAGACCTTGAGCGTGCTCAATTCGGTATGGAATACCTCTTCAAAGCAGTTACCATCGGAAGTGAACCGCCCGAAAAGAGAAAGATCATCATTAAATGCATTGGCGCAGAGTGTTAGTCAATGCATTGAAAGGCAGTAATATATAAGATGCAGGAATTTATATCAAACAGCGTTGCCGAAACAGAAGAGATCGCTTCGGTCATTGCAGAAAAGCTTAAAAACGGCGGTTTTCTCGCTTTATACGGCGGTATGGGTGCAGGCAAGACGGCTTTTGTACGCGGTATTGTAAAGACGCTTTGCCCCGAATGTATCGAGCTTGTCCATTCCCCTACCTTTGCCATTGTTAACGAATACCGCGGAAACGGCATAAACATTTTCCATTTTGACCTATACCGTCTTACTGACGATGACGACCTTTATTCGACGGGTTATTACGATTATATCGAGCAGGGCGGAATTACCATTACCGAATGGAGCGAGCTTTTTGAAGATGCAATACCCGAAGGTGCATTGAAATTGAAAATCGAACATATCGGAGAAAGCGGAAGGAGATTCACCTTATGTTAATAGTGGCTTTGGACAGCACGGCGGTTACGGCAAGTGCAGCCGTGGTTGAGATAAACGAAGGCAGGGTCTCTACCTTTGGTCTTTTTACCGTAAAAAACAAATTAACTCACAGCGAGATACTTCTCCCGTTGCTTGAAAATGCACTGACGCAATACGGCGCAGACATCAAGGATATTGACCTTTTTGCGGTAAGCGCAGGTCCCGGCTCTTTTACGGGAGTTCGCATCGGTGCGGCGACGGTAAAGGGTCTTGCCTTTGCCGAAAACAAGCCTTGTGTTTCGGTTTCTGCTCTTGAGGCGCTTGCAAAGAATATCGGCAGAGGCTACGTTTGTGCGGTTATGGACGCAAGACGTGATCAATTCTATACTGCTCTCTTCAAGGACGGAGAACGTATTACGGAAGACGAAGCCCTCTCGGCACAGGAGATTTACGAAAGAATAAAGAATTTTGATGACGTTACTGTTTGCGGTGACGGAACGGAAAAGTTTATCTCGCTTTGCCCTAACGCCGGCAACCTTTTCCCTTCTTCTATGACAAGCAGAGATCAAAACGCATTATCCGTTGCGGTATGCGGATATGAAAAATACATAAAAGACGAAGCAATTACGCCCAAGGAGCTCAAGCCGATATACTTGAGAATGCCCCAAGCGGAAAGAGAAAAGCTTGAAAGAGAAAAAGCAAAGAAAGAGGAAGAAAACAAATGATTGCTATTGCATGTGACCACGGCGGACTTGACATTAAGAACGCTATTATCGAAGATCTTAAGAAAAAGGGTGTTGAATACATTGACCTCGGCACCAACACTGCCGATTCGGTAGATTACCCCGTATACGCAAAGAAGGTTTGCACTGAAATTACCGAAGGCAGATGTGAAAAGGGTATTCTCTGCTGCGGAACGGGCATCGGTATGTCCATTGCCGCAAACAAGGTTAGAGGTATCCGTGCGGCAGTGCTTTCCGACGAATTTTCTGCGGAAATGACGAGAAGACACAATAATTCGAACGTACTTTGCCTCGGCGGACGTGTTATTAACGAAGAAAAGGCTGTTAAACTTGCCGATATTTTCCTTAACACTCCCTTTGAAGGCGGAAGACACGAAAAGCGTGTTTCGATGTTGGAAGACTAATTTTAACCACCCGAGAGTTTTATGCTTTCGGGTGTTTTTTGTTTTACATAATGGAAAAAGAATAAATTTCGAATTGGCACTTGACAAAAAAATCGGGAGGAGGGTATAATGTAGTTAAAAGAGGCATAAAATCAACTTTTAAGGAGTTTATTATGAAAAACAAATTCGTTGCTTTATTTATCGTTTTATGTTTCGTTATTTCTCTGTTCCCTGTTTCCTCAACCGCGAGCGAAATAACCTACGGCACTTACGGTATTTTTGAATATTCCATTTACGAAGGCAACGTTCTTCTTGATGGTTTGAACGCAACCGCAACGGGCGACATCGTTATCCCCGATGAAATTGAGGGTTGCCCTGTAACCCAAATACCGGACTACTTTTTTAAAGATTGCACAGAAATGACAAGCATCTATATTCCCGATTCGGTATACTATATCGGAGCATGGGCTTTTTCCGGTTGCTCTGCAATTGAAGAAATTCGTTTGCCTGCAAGTTTGGAAGAACTATTGGCGGGAACTTTCTATGAATGCACCTCTCTCAAATCGGTTTATATACCGAAGAACGTCCAGTCTATTTATATGAACTCATTTTCATTCTGTCCCAACATCGAAACGATTGTTGTTGAAGAAGGAAACGAGTTTTATTACAGCAAAGACAACGCTCTTATCGACCAAAACAAGACTTTAATCCGTATCGGCAAGAACAACAGCATTCCGAATGACGGTTCTGTCACATCGCTCGAGGGCACTTTTTGGGGACAAACAAATCTGACTGAGATCGTCATTCCCGATTGTGTCACAGAAATCAAGTACGGCGCATTCAGTAACTGTACTGCGTTGAAAAAAGCAACACTTCATAACGGAATAACCCTTATAGATGCGTGCGCTTTTGAAAATTGCACAAGTCTTGACAGCATTGAA
>JAFVXP010000129.1 GCA_017501055.1 Clostridia bacterium
CCCCCTTACCGAGCGTATGGAGCAGGTCAAGGCAGAACGTGACGCAAGTATACGTGCGGTGTTTGACGGCAGTTTAGATAAATTTATACTCGTGGTAGGTCCCTGCTCTGCAGACCATAGCGAACCCGTACTTGAATATATATCACGCCTTCGCAGAATCGAAGAGCAGGTATCCGATAAGATAATCATAATTCCCCGTATCTATACCAATAAGCCGAGAACCACAGGACAGGGCTATAAGGGTATGCTTCACCAGCCCGACCCCGAAGCTAAGCCCGATATGTATAAAGGCATTGTTGCCATTCGTGAGCTTCATTTGGCGGCACTTCGTGATTATGATTTTTCCTGTGCCGACGAAATGCTCTATCCCGAAAATTACCGTTACCTTTCCGATCTGCTTTCCTACGTTGCCATCGGTGCACGTTCGGTTGAAAACCAACAGCACAGACTTACAGCAAGCGGTATCGGCGCACCCGTAGGAATGAAGAACCCCACCGGCGGCGATCTGAGCGTTATGATGAATTCTATCGTAGCTGCACAGTCAAGCCATACCTTCATCTACCGTGGTTGGGAAGTCACCAGCGACGGCAACCCCTATGCACACGCAATTTTGCGCGGTTACCTCGACTATGCAGGCAGAAGCGTCTCTAACTACCATTACGAAGACTTGCTCAGAGTTGAAGAACTTTACGAAAAATCCAACCTTACAAATCCTTCGGTTATAGTTGATACAAACCATAATAACTCGGGGAAAAAATATCTTGAACAAGTTCGTATCGCAAAGGATATCGTTCACAGCCGTAATCAAAATCCCGATATCAAGCGTCTTGTCAAGGGCTTGATGATCGAAAGCTATCTTGAAGACGGCGCTTGTAAGGCAGAGGAGCATATCTTCGGTAAATCCATCACCGACCCCTGCCTTGGCTGGGAAAAGACCGAAAGACTCATTTTTGATATTGCAGAAAAACTGTAAAGGTGAAAAATGTCAAATAAATTGGAAGAAGCAAGAAAGATCATAAATTCGGTGGACGAGCAAATGGCAAAGCTGTTTGCAGAACGTATGAGAGCCGCCGAAACGGTGTATGAGCACAAAAAGGAATACGGACTTCCGATACTCGACCAAAAGCGTGAGAATGAAGTGATCGAGCGTAATTCTTCATACGTAGAAGATGAAATATTAAAGGGATATTATATCGATTTCCTCAAAAATATGATGTCCATTTCCCGTGCATATCAGCACCGCTTGCAAAACGGATTGAAGGTTGCATACAGCGGTGTGGAGGGAGCTTTTGCACATATTGCCGCAGGACGGATATTCCCAAACGGAAACCGTGTTTCCTACGGTGATTTCAAGGCGGCTTACGATTCTGTCGTCAAGGGCGAAAGTGACGTAGCGGTGCTCCCCATTGAAAACAGCTATGCAGGCGAAGTGGGGCAGACAATGGACCTTATCTTCTCGGGCGAGCTTTTCATTAACGGAATATACGAGCTTGAGATCCACCAAAATCTCCTTGGCGTTCAAGGTGCGACGGTAGAAGATATTAAAAAGGTAACAAGTCATCCGCAGGCACTAAGCCAGTGTCACGATTATATTGAAATGCGTAATTTCAAAACCGAGCAGGCAAACAATACGGCTCTTGCCGCAAAAACTGTTGCCGAAGCAAACGATATATCGCTTGGCGCAATCGCAAGCAGGGAAACTGCAGAGATCTTCGGTTTAAAGGTGCTTGAAGCAAATATAAACAAAAGCGGAGAAAATACGACCCGTTTTGCTGTGCTTTCAAAGGTCGGTGCAAAAGATTCAACCCTGTCAAGCACGGTTTTGATGCTGACCGTCAAGCACGAGGCAGGCTCTCTTGCAAAGGCAATCAGCATTATAGGTCAGTACGGATATAATATGACTGCTCTCCGCAGCAGACCTATGAAAAAACATTCTTGGCAGTACTATTTCTATATAGAGATAGACGGCACCGTTGATAACGAAAACGGAAAGAAAATGCTTGAGGAATTAAAAGAAGTGTGCGATCAAACAAAGGTGGCAGGCACTTTCGCACCGCATACCGAAATATAAGGTGAAGATAATGACAATAGGAATGAATTTGGGCGAGGACAGTTACGATATAATTGTCGAAAGAGGTATACTCTCAAACGCAAGCCAACATTTAAATTTAAACAGAAGAGTTCTCGTAGTGACCGATTCGGGCGTTCC
>JAFVXP010000130.1 GCA_017501055.1 Clostridia bacterium
GCATACGGCAAGGCACATCTGCCGTTCATTTCCGTCGTGACGGGAATCGTAGTTCTTACAATATCGGAAATAGCCCTTCTTTACAGCCCTGCAGGCATATATGCCGCACCCTTAAGCTCGCTTATATGCTATGCTGTTGTAATGCTTATGGATATATTCTTCCTTAGAAAGAAATGCGGTGTAAGACTTAAATTAATGGGACTTTTTGCACGTCCCGTGTTTTGCGGTGCGTTGTCTGCTTTGGCAACGTGGGCGGTATATAAGGCTGTTTATAGAATGTTTGAATATCCCGATACCCGTTCCTCCGCATTCGTGATATTAATGGCTTCGGGCATAACGCTTGTGTTGACCTATTGTGCAACCGTTTTGCTGTTCCGTGCAATAAAAGAAAACGAGGTTAGACTGTTGCCCAAGGGTAACTTTATTGCCGATAAATTAATGGCGATAGGCTGGCTTAAAGGAGAAAACGAATGACAAAACAAGAGCTTGTTTCCAAAACAGAATATGATTTCAACGACCTTGTTGAGGTAATAAGAATACTCCGTGCCCCCGACGGCTGTCCTTGGGATGCGGAACAGACCCACCAATCGATACGACGTGAGCTTTTGGAGGAAACCTATGAGCTTATAGAGGGTATTGATAAGAACGATGCTTCAATGCTTCGTGAAGAGCTCGGCGACGTGCTGTTGCAGGTCGTTTTCCATGCAGATATAGCTTCGGCGGAAGACGGATTCGGCATTAACGAGGTCTGTACCGACGTTTGTAAAAAGCTAATCGTGCGCCATCCCCACGTTTTCGGTGACGTAACGGTCAGCGGAACAGAGAACGTTCTTGCAAACTGGGACCAGATAAAACGTGAGACCAAACATCAAAAGAGCGATACAGAGGTCTTGCGTTCGATCTCTCCTGCGATGCCCGCCTTAATGCGTGCAGACAAGCTTGGTAAGAAGGCGCGTAAGCTTGGCTTTGATTTCGACGATGCAGAAGAAGCAATGCCGAAAATATTTGAAGAAGCAAACGAAGTCGCAGAAGCTCTCGCAAAGGGAAATAAAGACGAAATAGCCGAAGAATTCGGCGATCTGTTGCTTTCCGTCGTCAATGCCGCAAGACTTGCAGGTGTCGATTCCGAGCAAGCTCTTTATAACGCAAACGAGAAATTCTTGGCACGTTTCGAGAAAGTAGAGGCTCTTTGCCTTGCTTCGGGAAAGACGGTAACAGAAGCAACAAGGGAAGAAAAAGAGTATTTTTGGCAGGAATCCAAGAAAAAATAAGCAAAAATCCTTGCAAATCAAGGAAAAATATGCAAAAAACCCTTGCAGTAAGGGCAAAATGATGATATAATAACTACAAATTAATAATTTTGAAAGGAAATAATGATATGAACAAATCTACTCTCGTTGAATTTGTAGCAGCTAATGCTAACCTCAAAAAGAAAGATGCTGAAGCAGCTGTAAACGCTATGTTTAAGGCTATTGAAACCGAACTCGCAACCGGCGGTAAGGTTCAGATCGCAGGCTTTGGTTCCTTCAAGGTAAAGGAAAGAGCTGAAAGAGTCGGCCGTAACCCCAAGACCAAGGAAGCTATCACCATCCCCGCTTCCAAGGCTCCCGCTTTCGTTGCAGGTAAAGACCTTAAAGAAGCAGTTAACAAATAAGAACATAAATCGATAAAGGCAGGGGATCTCCCCTGCCTTATTGGTCACTAAAAATAATATGAGACTTGATATATATCTTAAAGTTTCCCGTATAATAAAACGCCGTACGGTTGCAAACGAAGCCTGCGGTGAGAATCTTGTTTCGGTCAACGGCAAGACCGTAAAACCTTCCTATGACGTCAAGATCGGCGATATAATCGAGGTTCGTTACGGAAGCCGTGCCACAAAATTCCGTGTCGTTGCAATAAACGATACGACCAAAAAATCCGAAGCCTCTGAAATGTACGAGGTCGTGGAATAAAACCGTTCGTTCGGACATATCTATAAGTATGTCAAAACGGAGGAACGGTTATGAATACAAAAAAGCATACACTTTCGCTTGATTCAAGATCAAGCCTTAATATCACGGCTGTTGACGACGTGGTGAGCTTTGATGAAACCTTGGTAAGCCTTTCTGTCGGTGACGCTGTGCTTAATATAAGCGGAGAATCGCTTTCTATTAAGAATCTTTCGCTTGAAAACGGTGATATTACCGTTAACGGTGTTATTTCGGCTATCGTCTATTTTGATGAAACACCAAAGAAAAAGCGTTTTTCAAGGTTCGGTCGCAGTTAAGTGGGGGTAGACTATTCACTTCATACCATTCTTGCGCTTTGGTCATTGGCTGTGGGTGCGTTTTTGTGTGTTGTATACGATCTTTTCCGTATAACTCGGTTAAGGCACAAGCAAAATGCGGTCGTGCTGTTTATAAGCGATTTTGTTTATTGTATAATAGCCGCAATCACAATGACCGTGCTGTTTTTCAACCTGTCCTACGGCAGAATGAGAGCATACGCCTTTGCGTTTGCAATTCTTGGATTTCTGATATGGCGTGTGACGGTAAGCAGGCTTGCAATAACGCTTCTTAATAAATTGATAGACCGTATAGAAAAACTTTTAAATTCGATAATAATGCGTGTGTCTGTTGTTATAACAAGGATCGCACGCCGTATATATACCTCGGTATATTGTAATACCGCCGTGAAAAGTGCATCAAACGGATGCTCGCTGTTGATAAAAAGAAAGGAAAACAAAAATGAAACCGACGAGAAAAATCAGAACTAATCTTGTTATAAGAGCCGCTTTCGCTTTTATATTCATCTTTCTTTTTGTTTCGGTAATCAATCTTCAGGTCGAAATGAACGACCTTCGCAAAGAACGTGATGCCCGTGTTGAGCAGGTACAGCACATTCAGGACGAAATTGACGAGCTTGAGCTTCGTATCGCAACCCCCGTTGACGACGAATTTATCGAACGTATCGCACGTCAGCACGGTTACCGCAAACCTAACGAGCTTATTTTTGTAAACGACATCGCAAACTAATATAAATTAAAGGGTGTGCTTTATGCCTTATTCAATAGGCGAATCTGTTAAGGGAACCGTCAGCGGTGTCACCGAATACGGTGCTTTTGTCCGTCTTGAGGACGGCTCAAGCGGTATGATCCATATTTCCAAGCTCTCCCGTGATTTCGTTTCGGATATTCACAGCGTCATCAAAAAGGGTGATGCCGTTACTGCAACGGTCATATCCGATAACGGCGGAAAGCTTGCACTCTCGCTTGTAGGAGAACGACCCGTCAAGCCCGATCGGAACCCAACCTTCGGTAAACGTCAGGAAAAGACGGATTTCGAATCTATGCTTTCCTCCTTCAAAACGGCAAGCGAAGAAAAATTATCGATGATAAACCGCCGTGACAAAAAAAGAAGATAAAAAGAACCGTCAATTTTGACGGTTTTTTCATTGTCGCGATGTATGCAACTTTGAATTTCTTGCTTCTCCCCGCGAAACGTTTTTTATCTTCACGGTCTTGGTTGGTTCAGAATAACTGTCATTCTGAACGGAAATGGGGTCCCCTTAATAACCCTACAAAACTTCGTTTTGCAGGGAACCCCACGCTTGCGTTTTCGGGGTGTTGTAGTGAAGAATCTCATTCAGTTGTTTCTTATGGCTTTACTTCATTAACTTTACGTTCTCCTGTGTGAGATTCCTCGCAA
>JAFVXP010000131.1 GCA_017501055.1 Clostridia bacterium
CAGACAGAAGAAACAACAAATTGATATTCTTCACTTTATACCCCGCAAAATTTATTTTGCGGGGACCCCCTCGTTCAGAATGACAGTTGTGTTTTTCCTTGCGTTCAGAATGACAGGTTGGTGGTTTGTTTTTTGTTTCAAGTACGTATCACTTATGATACTTCTTCCCACTATTTATGGAAAATGCCCTATACACCTGCTCGGCAAGCATAACACGGGCAAGCATGTGGGGGAAGGTCATTTTTGACATTGAAAGGCGCATATCACATTCACGTTTTAGCTTTTCATCAAGCCCGAAGGACGAGCCGATTATAAAGCAAATCGGGCGTGATTCACGGGAAAAGACCTCTGCAAGCTCTGTGCTTGAAAGCTGTTTTCCCTCTATGCACATAGCTATCTTCAACGCCTGCTTTGGTATTGCGTTGCGGATAGCTTCGGCTTCCTTTTCAAGCGCACGAAGAATTAACTTTTCGGAATCCTCGCCGAACGAGGATTCTTCTTTTATGCAAACCGTTTTATAGTCGCAAAATGGGCGCAAACGGCGGATATATTCCTTCTCGGCTTCACGGAAATAGGTCTCCTTAAAGTCGCCGACGTGGATTATTGTTACGGAATTCATCTTTTCTTTGTGTTCCTCTTCTTTTTTCGTACCGAAAAACCAAAATCGCCTATCTTTTTGCCAAGCGAGAAATAGTCGCCGTGTGAATAGGACAAAAGACGTGCTTTCTCAAGCATCAATCTTCCCTTTTCGTCGATAAGCTCTTCATCTGCGCCGACAGCGACGATGTCTGCGATAAACATATCGTGCGAGCCGAGCTCTATCTTTCGGTTCACCTTACATTCAAGCGTTATCGGACATTCGGCAATGCTCGGACAGGAAAGCTCGAACGATTCCGTCTTTGTCAGCTTCATCTCTTTGAATTTATCGGTATCTCTGCCCGATCTAACACCGCAATAGTCAACGGCACGCACCAAGCTCTCGGGAGTTAGGTTAACGCAGAATTCACCGCTTTTATCGATTAGATCATACGAAAAGCGTTCCTTGCGGACCGAGATTGAAAGCATGGGAGGTTTTGTGCAGACTATACCCGTCCAAGCAACGGTAAAAACGTTGTCTATCTCTCCGTTTCCGCAGGAAACGAGCACAGCAGGCAGAGGGGACAAAAGTGCTCCGCCCTTCCATTTTATCTTAGCCATTCTCGATTATCTCCGTTACTATCTCATAAGCCATTCTTATCCCTGCCGTTGCCGGCACAAAGCAAATACTTGACGGCGTTGCACGGCCGGTCTCCCCGTTTCTGCCCTCGAAGCATTCTCCGGCAGGCTCATCGGAGCAGACGACCTTTAGGTTTTCAACCCCTCTTGCACGCAATTCCTTACGCATTACTCTTGCAAGCGGGTCGCCCTCGGTCTTGTAAATATCAAGCACCTTTATCCTCGACGGGTCCTTGCGGTTGCCCGTACCCATAGAGGAGATTATCGGGATATTTGCCTCTTTTGCATTGCAGATAAGCAAAAGCTTTGAGCTTACGGTATCTATACAATCGGCGATATAGTCGAATTCTGTTATATCAAGCTGTTCTGCCGTTTCTGCGGAATAAAAAAGGTTTATGCCCGTAACGTTACAATTTGGGTTAATATCCTTAAGTCTTTCGGCGCATACCGACGCTTTTTCACGTCCGACGGTTGAAGTGAGTGCAATTATCTGGCGGTTGCGGTTAGTCTCGGACACGGTATCGCCGTCAACGACGGTAATATTCCCGACACCGCACCTGCAAAGCATCTCTGCACAATACGAGCCGACACCGCCCACACCGAAAACCAAAACCCTGGCTCTATTCAATTTTTCTGCGCCCTCTGTTCCTATAAGAGGGATCGAGCGTTCGATTAGACTCATTATTTCTTCTCTCTGTCAAAAGGGTTTTCTGCGTTTACAACGGCGCTGTAATATTTTTCGTAGGTCACAAAGCCGGGTGCACTGCCCGAGGGCTTTTTTAGGTTACGAACACGGGTATAATCGACCTCGACGTTTGCACTTCCCCGCTTTTCGCTGTAATATGCGGCAAGCATTGCGGATTCGGTATAGTCACGGTCGGATGGTTCTTCGTTCCCGTTGGGGGACAGAATAACGTGAGAGCCGTGAAAGCCCTTGATGTGGAACCAAAGGTCGTTCCTCTCGGCATTGCCCGTCAGAAAATCGTTTTGCTTGTTATTTCTGCCGACACGAACAGTCAAGCCGTCGGTCGTCGTGAAGGAAAGGGGCTTTGATGCAGGGGTCTTCTTCTTTTTGCCCGTGGATCTATCCGAAAGATAGCCGCCCTCGGCAAGCTCGGTCTTGATTTCCGCAAGCTCCTGCGGATTCGCCGCACGGTCGATAAAGCCGAGAACGCTTTCAAGATAGGAACAGACCGATTCCGTCTTTTTAATTTGCTCGGCAAGCATGACCGAGGCACGCTTCATTTTTGCATATTTTTTATAATATTTCTGCGCATTTTTCGAGGGTGAAAGCGAAATATCAAGCGGAACGGTTATTTCCATGCCCGATTCGTAATCCATTCCGACAACTGCGTTATCACCCTGCTTTATGCGATAGATATTCGCCGTGACAACGTCACCCTTTATACGCATTTCTTCCATAGAAGAGCAATCGTCAAGCTCGGCCTTAAGCGTAACGAGCTTTTTTCTTGTCCTTGCAAGGTGGGTGTTGACGGTTTTTACAAGCTCACGTGAATAACGGCCGATGTTTACGGCTTCCTCCTTCTTGCCGAAATATTCGGTCAGGAGGAGCGAAAAGCTATCATACTCACGTATCTCGTTCTTACTTCCGTATTGCGTGAGCGGTATGAAGGAATATTCAATACCGTTTGAATCGGCATCGAAAACAGCGTTCGGGGTGAAGGTCTTATTCTTGAGAACATCAACAAATTCGATGAAAGCATCATACAGCTTTTCTAAATTCGATTCCGAAAGGATAATATCGGATTCATTAAGTGCACGGAAAGCGATCTCTCTTGCAGTTACGGGCGAAAGACCGAGAAAGCTCTTCAACAGGAAATCTGCACAGGGAACGCCCTCTTTTTCTCTGCAAAGCGAGAGGAATTCCTCTTTATTAATGTCAAAAACCGAAATTTTGTCCTGCTTGGGCGGGAGCTCGTAAGGCATACCTGCCATAATTCTGCGAACGCTTGCCGTTATATCCGAAAGCGAGGAGGCAGAAAGAATACGTCCGTTTTCCTCGGTGAGGATAATATTTGAATATTTCCCCATCATCTCGGCATAGATATATTTTCTTTTTATATACCCCATCTCGTCGGCGGAATCGAATGCAAAACGTATTATACGCTCGTTTTCGACCCATTCGCTTGCCACGAACCTTGCGTTTTGAAGGTGTTTTCTGTAAAGCATACAGGTTGGTGTCGGGGTATCGGGACGGGCAACGGAATCGTCGGTTATTGCAAGGATAGGACGTGATGCCGACGCAGAAATAACGAAATTTGCACGTTTTCCGTCACGGTATATCTGGAAAAAGAAGCAGGTTTGCGAGCTTTGATATATCTTCTCAACTCTCGCACCTGCCCATAAATTCAATTCGTGCGCTACGCAAGCGCAAAAAAGACCGTCAAATGCCATATTCTTCTTCTCTTGTGAAATTAAATATCTCTGTATTCAAGCCAAGCTCTTTAACCGTTTTGCAAAGCATTGGAAGAACGATACGTTCGGTTGCGTAATGGGTTGCGCAAACAAGGTTCAAGCCAAGCTCCTTGCAATCTATCATGTGGTTATGCATGACCTCGCCCGTCAAAAACGTATCCGCCCCTGCTTTTATACATTCTGTAATCTCGTCCTTACCGCTTCCCGAAACAAGCGCAACACGCTTTACTCTTTCGTTTGCCTTGACAAGAGCAAGATCAGAAACATTAAGACGTTCTTTAACAAGACTTGCGAATTCTTCAAAGCTTTGCTCGGCAACGTCGCCTATTCTGCCGTAAGGAAGGAAGGCTTCAACGTTTTGAAGCCCTATAATACCTGCAAGGCTGTCGTTTACACCGCCTTCCATACTGTCAAGACGGGTGTGATAGGAAAGAACGGCAATACCGTTTTTGATACATTCGATAACACGTTTTCCAACGCTGTCGCAAGCGCAAATATTCGATAACGGCTTGAAAATTATCGGGTGGTGGGTAATAATTACGTTTGCTCCGATAGCCTTTGCCTTTTCTATCGCAAGGCTTGTGCAATCGAGCGCACAAACAACGCCCGTAACCTCCATAGAAGGATTCGGGACGATCATTCTGCCGTCGTTATCCCAAACTTCCGACAATTCACGGGGGATTCTTTCGTCAAGCGCTTTTGCTAATTGTTCGACAGTCATTTTATCTCCATTCACAAAAAACCGCATAGCTTTGCGGTTTTTTGTCATTATAATTTATTTGTTAAGAAGTGCTTTAACCTTTTCTGCAATGCCGTTTGCGGTGAGGTTATAATACTCGAGCAAAACGCCTGCAGGTGCACTTGTGCCGAAAACGTCGTTAACGCCAAGCTTTGCAACCTTTGCACAAGCACTTTCGGAAAGCGCAGAGATAACAGCATCGCCGAGACCGCCGATAACGTTATGTTCTTCTGCGGTTACGACGTAGCCCGTCTTTGCGGCATATTCCTTGATAAGCTCTTCATCAAGAGGC
>JAFVXP010000132.1 GCA_017501055.1 Clostridia bacterium
CGGCGGAAAACGTCTTTTGCCCAAGGTGTTTGCAAAGCAGAATCATATCGAAGAAGTCAAGGGCATCTACGTTCCCGTTTGGCTTTTCGATGCCGATGCCGACGCCAATATCCGCTACAAGGCAACCCGTGTACGTGCATGGAGCGACAGTAACTACCGCTACACCGAAACCAGCTTTTATTCCGTAATAAGAGGCGGAAGCATTGGTTTCGAGCGTGTTCCGGTTGACGGCTCTACAAAGATGGACGATACGTTGATGGAATCGATAGAGCCGTTCGATTTTTCGGGCGCTGTCGATTTCCAAACAGCCTATCTTGCAGGCTATCTTGCAGATAAATACGACGTGGATTCCGACCAGAGCATTTTCAGAGCCAACGAAAGAATCAAAAAAAGCACCGAAGACGCATTTGCATCGACGGTTCAGGGGTATACAACGGTTATGCCCCAAGCAAGCAGTATTAACCTGCAAAACGGTGTTGCAAAGTATGCACTCTATCCCGTATGGCTTCTCAACACCTCTTGGAACGGAAACAAATATACCTTCGCCATGAACGGACAAACGGGAAAGTTCGTCGGCGACCTGCCTTTGGATAAGGGAGCCTATAAAAAGTGGCTCTTTGGCTTGACGGGCGCAATAGGCGCTGCCGCTTTTGCTATTTCTTATCTCTTGTGGCTTTTGTAAGGAGGTGCAGATTATGACAAAGAAACTGTTATTCGTATTTCTTGCCCTCGTTCTCTGCTTGTCCCTATCGGTAACCGTTTTTGCACAAGACGGTATGCCGAGATTGGTTGACTCTGCAGATCTGCTCACCGATTCCGAAGAAATCAGCTTGCAAAAGCGTATTGACGAAGTCAGCGAAAAATTCAAGGTTGAAATCGTTATTGTAACCGTTGAAACTGTCGGAGATTATACCGCAGACGAATTTGTTGAAGACTTCTATGATGAAAACAACTACGGATACGGAGAAAACCGTGACGGTGTGCTTCTGCTTGTAGCTATGGAGGAGGGGGATTATCGTATTCTCTCCAACGGTCTTGGTGCAGATGCCATAAGCTCGGGTGATATTGATGATATTTCCAATACAATCTCTTCTTATTTGACAGACGGCGATTATGCAGACGCTTTTAACCTTTTCATTGACGAGTGCGAATATGAGATCAACGGCGAAATTAACGGATTCCCCTTCAAATTCACAAGAAACCTTGTAATCAGCCTTGTCATCGGTCTTGTGGTTGCTTTAATTGTGACAGGTTCGATGAAGAGTCAGCTGAAATCTGTAAGAAGACAGCCTGCCGCAACGGAATACACAAAACCCGGCAGTATGCAGGTTACATATTCAAAAGACTTTTTCCTCTATCGCATTGTTGACCGTCAAAAGAAGGAAAATAACTCCTCCGGATCTTCCGGCTCGTCCCGTAACGTGGGAGGAGGAAAGTTCTAAAAAACGCTTTTAGCGTAGGTGAACAAAAGCAAAATAAAAAAGAGAGATTTGAAATCTCTCTTTTTTTGTTTACCATATAGAATTACCGCAGACAAACGCTGTGGAAAACGCAATCTGCAGATTGAATCCGCCGGTGTAGGCATCAACGTCAAGGACTTCGCCGACGAAATAAAGGCCGTTGACAAGCTTTGATTCCATCGTTTTGGGGTCTATCTCCTTGCAATCAACACCGCCGCCCGTTACGATAGCCTCGTTGATAGGTCGGGTTCCGCTTATTGTCACGGGAAGTGCCTTCAGGAGCGAAAGAATTTTTGCACGTTGCTCCTTTGTCAGCGAATTAAGCTTTGTTTCGGGCGGTATGCCCGTCATTTTAATAAACGGCATAATTAGCTTTGACGGCAGGAGTGCCGAAAAACCGTTCTTCAAATCACGGTTTTGGTTTTCCGAAAAGTCACGCAAAAGGCGTTTGTCAAGAGTTTTTTCGTCAAGTGCGGGCTTTAGGTCGATGAACATCTTATAGGGGAACTCGTCCTTAAGATACGACGACGCAGAAAGTATAACGGGGCCCGTCACGCCGAAATGGGTGAACATCATCTCGCCCTGCTCGTAATAAAGCGGTTTTTTGCTATTTCCATAGAAGGAAATACCGACGTTTTTAAGCGAAAGACCCATACAGTCGGAGCAGAGCTTATCGGGTGAAACAAGGGGTACAAGCGAAGGACGTATCTTTGTTATAGTATGACCTACACTCTCTGCAAGCCTATGACCGCTTCCGTCTGAGCCCGTTTTCGGATAGGAGCTTCCTCCGCAAGCGATTACGACCGAATCACCTTCTATGCTCTCGTTTCCGCAACGAACGCCGACAGCCTTGCCGTCCGAAACGGTGATAGCCGTTACGTTCTTGCGAAGGAATCTAACACCCTCTCGTTTACAAGCGGAAACAAGCGCAGAGGTAATATCGTTTGCCCTATCGCTCACGGGGAAAACACGGTTGCCACGCTCCACCTTTGTGGGTACGCCTTCGGATTCGAAGAATTCAACAGTGTCCTCGGGTGAAAAACGGGATATTGCGCTCATCAAAAATCGAGGGTTTGCAATTACGTTCTGCAAAAATTCCTCACGGGAGCACATATTCGTCACGTTACATCTGCCCTTGCCCGTAATATCAAGTTTTCTTCCGCAACGGTCGTTTTTCTCTATAAGAAGCACGTCATTACCGTTTTTTGCGGCGTTATATGCGGTGAAAAGTCCCGCAGGACCTCCACCGACGACAATACATTTCGCCATATTTTTTCATTGTCGCGGTTTAGGTTGGTTTTATAATTTTCGCCTTCCCACCGCGAAACTTTTTTATTATCGCGGTTTAGGTTGGTTTTATAATTTTCGCCTTCCCACCGCGTAACTTTTAATTATTTTTGTGTTTGTGGTTGGGTTAGTTTAGCATAACTGTCATTCCGAGCAATCAAGTCAGTATAACCTGTCATTCCGAGTGACATCGGGGGCCCCACAAAACCGTGTGTTTTGTGGGGAGATATAACGAGGAATCTCACAC
>JAFVXP010000133.1 GCA_017501055.1 Clostridia bacterium
GGTTTGCACGCAAAGCTTCAACTTCGACCTTGATTTCACGGTTGCGCTTGTCAAGAGCAATTACCTCATCAACAAGAGGTAGCTTGTCGTCCTGGAACTTTTTCTTGATATTTTCACGAACCGCATCGGGATTTTCTCTTAAAAATTTAATATCGATCATTTCTGTATACTCTCCGTTATATTATTCTTGATTATCGAAAAAATTATTACCGCAAAGGTTGCATATAAGCTGTTCGAGGTCTTCCGAGCTTGAGAAGGAAAGTGAAAGCTTTCCTTTTCCGTCGGGAGAACGCTTTATGGAAGCGTGTCTGCCAAGAATATCGCTTATATCGTTTTCAATCTTTTTATAATAAGCCTTGCTCACAGCCGATTCATCGTTTTTAACCGGAATATCAGGCTTTTCTATAAGCTGTTTAACAAACTGCTCTGTCTGTCTGACCGATAAACCGTTTGAAACAATATGCTTTGCGTAATTTTCAAGCTGTTCTTCGTCATAATATTGAACAAGCGGAACAAGAGCTCTTGCGTGTCCGTATGAAAGCGATGAATCACGAACTAATGACAATACACTTTCGGGAAGCTTTAGAATACGCAAAAGGTTTGCAACGGCTGTTCTCGATTTACCAACCTTTTCTGCCGCTTCTTCCTGCGTTAAATCAAAGCTGTCCATAAGGTCTTTATAACCCAAAGCTTCTTCAACTGCATTAAGGTTTTCTCTCTGAAGGTTTTCAATAAGCGAAAGCTCGCTTGCGACCATATCGTCGGCCTCTTTGACTATTGCAGGTATCTCACGAAGCCCTGCAATTTTCGAAGCACGCCATCTGCGCTCACCTGCGATAATTTCGTAAAAGCCGTTTTCCTTTTGGCGAACGGCGATAGGCTGAAGAATACCGTGCCTGCCGATAGAATCCGCAAGCTCAAGCAATGCCGCTTCGTCAAACTGTTTTCTTGCCTGACCTCTGTTAGGCTCGATATCCGAAATCTTAATAACTGTTATCCCGTTAGGAGCAATTTCGTCTATTGCATTGTCGGTAAGAAGGGAATTAAGCCCTCTGCCAAGTCCTTTTTTTGCCATAATTTCACCTAACCTTCGCACCGTTGAATTATTTCCAAAGCAACCGCCGAATATGCCGCCGCACCCTTACCGTTGCGGTCGTATTCGGTAATAGCCAAACCGTGGCTCGGCGCTTCGCTGATCTTAACGCTTCTCGGAATGGGTGTTCTGAAAAGCTTCGTTGCAAAGTATTTTTTTATTTCTTCCAAAACGGCAATAGAAAGATTCAATCTGCCGTCGAACATATTGACCAAAACACCTAAAAGCTCAATATCGGGGTTGTAAAGGCGTTTGATCTGCTTTATCGTTGCCGTAAGCTGTGAAAGCCCTTCGAGAGAATAATATTCACAAAGAACGGGTATGATAACGTATCTTGCCGCCGCAAGCGAATTTATCGTAAGTAATCCAAGCGAGGGGGGACAGTCTATGATGATGTAATCGAACTCCTCTTCTGCACCCGATATAGCTTTTTTAAGCTTATATTGTCTGTCTTCTTCGTCAACAAGCTCGATTTCTGCGCCGACGAGGTTCATGCTTGAAGGAATGATAGAAAGACCCTTTACGTTGGTCTTCAATGCAACCTCGTTCCATTTATGCCGACCGATGAGAAGATCGTAAATGCTTGATTTAATATCACGTTTTATTATGCCGATACCGCTTGTTGCGTTACCTTGAGGGTCGGAGTCAATAAAAAGAACTCTGCGACCGCTTCTCGCAAGACATGCGGCAATATTAAGCGCACTTGTTGTTTTTCCGACTCCGCCTTTTTGGTTGGCGAAGCAAATAATCTTTGCCTTGTTCATAACAGCCTCTGAAAATTAATTACATATATTATATCAAACCCTGTCAAATAAGTCAATATCAAGGAGAGATTATGTCGCAAGTTTAGAAAAATTCGTTGACAACTCTTTTTATATGGAGTAAAATGTTAATCAGAAATTTATTAGGGAGGAATTAATTATGAATCAAATTCTTACTGACCTTTCTGCACAGGTAGTGCCTCTTGCAAAAAGTCTTGTTTTTGCAATAATCGTTTTCGTTGTAGGACTGAAGCTCGTTAATTTTGCTGTAAAGAAGATAAAAAACGGCAAAGTATTCAAAAATATGGATGCTTCCGCAGCGGGCTTTATTTGCAGCTTTATCTCCATTGCACTCAAAATTATCGTTATTATTTCGGTAATCACAATCCTCGGCATTCCCATGACTTCGGTTATCACGCTTCTTGCTTCTGCAGGCGTTGCCGTAGGTCTTGCTGTTCAGGGTGCGCTTTCCAACCTTGTCGGCGGTATGATGATACTTTTGTTCAAGCCTTTCCGTGCAGGCGACTTTATTGAATCGCAGGCGGTTTCGGGAACTGTACGTGAGATTTCCGTGTTCTATACCGTGATTGTTACCCCCGATAATAAGGTTATAACCGTACCTAACGGCGGTTTGACAAATGCAATCGTAACCAACTATTCTGCAGAGGAGCTCCGTCGTGTTGATATTGATTTCTCTGCAGATTACGATAACGATATTTCCGCTGTAAAATCTGCTATGCTTGCGGTTGCGGCAAATTGCGAAAAAGCACTTTCCGATCCCGAACCTGCTGCGGTTATAACAAATTGCGGCGATAACGGTATTGAATATGCGCTCCGTGTATGGTGCAAGGGTAGTGACTATTGGGACGTACGCTTTGCACTTATCGAAGGTGTGCGCAACAAATTCAAGGATAACAACATCGATATTCCTTATCCTCAGCTTGATGTTCGTATAAAGAACGATAAATAATGAAAAAATTAAGATTAATTGCGATAGTTTCGGTTGTTGCAGCCATATTGCTTATAGCAGCCGTTGTTCTTCCTGCGTTTGCGGTGAATAACGACGTTGAACCCTATTCGCCGATAGGCGTAAATCCGCCTTCTTCCGACCCTTTCACGCCGAAGGAACACGACCGTCCGGATAATTTCGATTCCTACGTTCTTTCGGTGCAGGATATTTTGAAATATAAAACTAATCTCGGAACCTCTTTTTCTGCCCGTGTTGATAAAGACTTTATTGAAAATATGAAGGATAAATTCGGGCAGGAAACCGTTGAAAAGCTTGCCGAAGCGTTGGTGAACGGCAAGGTATCGAGCGAAGATCTGATCAAGGTTATAGGATTCAGCGAAAAGGCGTTTTTAACGATTCTCGATGATGATTTAAACCGCACCGAGGTTCTTGAAAATACAAATAACGGAACTACCGATTTTGTATTTGTCGGAGATATAAATTTCGTCGACGGCTTAAGCGTTATGAACTATTACAACTCCCGTAAAAAGGGTGTTGAGGGTATCGTTTCCGAGGAAGTTCTCGGAATAATGCGTTCTGCAACCGTTACTATGGGTAATAATGAATTCACGTTAACGAAACGGGGTTCACCCATTCCGGGCAAGAAATTCACGTTTAGAGGCAACCCCGATAACGTTTCTATCTATCACGAAATGGGCATAGATATTGTCGGCCTTGCAAATAACCATGCCTTCGACTACGGTCCCGATTCATTGACGGATACACTTGCAACACTTGATAAAGCAGGTATCGCAAGGATAGGCGCAGGTGAAAATCTGGAAGAAGCCAAAGCGGCCTATTACTATATCGTCAACGGATATAAAATAGCAATCGTCGCAGGCTCTGCGATAGACCCGTACAGTACACGCGGAGCAACCGAAAATCAAAGCGGTGTTTTCCAAATTTTCAATACGTCTTATATGACAAAAGAAATTGAAGCCGCAAAGGAAAAAGCCGATTTCGTTATTGCTTACGTTCACTGGGGATACGAAAGTACAACGATGATTACTGCCGACCAAAAGAGTAAGGGCAAGGCATTCATCGATGCCGGCGCAGACGTGGTTGTCGGAATGCATTCTCATTGTATGCAAGGGCTTGAATACTATAAAGGCAAGCTTATTGTGTATAGCCTTGGAAACTTCACCTTTTCAAGCTTTCCTCTAACCTGCGGTATGTTAAAAACAAGCATATCACAGGAGGGCAAGATAGATAACGTGTATTATCCTATGATGCAAAAGAATAATTTCACGTATATCAATTACGGCGAAGACGGCAAGAATCAGCTTGCGGAATTGCGTGATATTTCATATAATGCCAAAATCTCCGATGATTTTGTCGTAACCGAACCATAATAGAAAGAGCTGTTGTATTTCACAACAGCTCTTAATTTTATTCTTCATTTATGGCTTCAATAGCGTGTGCAACACAGTTGTCGGCTTTTATAAGCTCAAAAGTGGCTTTTTCTCTGTCGCAACCCGTTTCCGTGCATATCATTCGTATCGCACGGTCCATAAGCTTTTTGCTTGAAGGAACCATATAGGTCATAAGGTTCTTACGAACTCTGCCGTAACGTATCATAGCTCCCGTAGAAAGTGTGTTTAATATCATTTTCTGTGCCGTTCCTGCTTTTAGGGAAGTATAACCGGCAATAACCTCGGGACCGACCTCGGCAACGATAGCAATATCTGCAAGAGCTTCAATCTCGCTGTCCTTGTTGCAGGTTATCGATATTGTGTAAGCACCGCATTCTTTTGCATATTTGAATGCGCCTTTAACACAGTTTGCCGTTCCGCTTGCACTCGATCCAATGACAACGTCCTTTGCCTCGAAATGATGTCTGCGAAGCTCTTTTGCAAATATTTCGGGGTCGTCTTCGGCGAATTCGGGAGTAGAGTAGACTGCATCACGTCCTCCTGCAATAAGAGCCGTCACAACGTCGGGGTCAACACCGAAAACGTCGGCACAATCAATAGAATCCAAAAGCCCAAGCCTTCCCGAAAAACCTGCACCGCAGTAAAAAATATGACCGCCGACCTTTAACGAATTTGCGATTATCTCAATACCTTCCGCAATCTGCGGGAGAGCCTTCTCGACGGCGAACGCAACAGTCTTGTCTTCATTGTTGATAAGCTTTGCAATTTCGGCAGAATTCATTTTATTTATGTTAACGCTGTTTTCATTAACAGCTTCGGTGATCAGGGTTTCGTAAACAGCCAAGATGATGCCTCCAAGTGATAGTATAACGATTTTAACATATCGTTCCTTCGAAGTCAACAAGTGGGGAAAAAACAATTAGGCTTACTTGACAATCTTTTTGGGGTATGTTAGTATATATACAGTAATTTTGTATAAAAGGGAAGGAACAAAAATGAAAAGAGAACTTATAAGCGTTATCGTACCCTGCTATAACGAAGCAGAAGCACTTCCGTATTTCTTTGAAGAGCTGGATAAGGTCGTTGCTTCAATGCCCGATTACGATTTTGAAGCTATCTACGTTAACGACGGCTCGAGAGACGATACTCTTTCCATAGCACGTGAAAGAGCACGCATTGACAGCAAAACAAGATATGTTTCTTTCTCCCGTAATTTCGGCAAAGAAGCGGCAATGCTTGCAGGTCTTCGCAGTGCAAAAGGCGATTATGCCGTTATTATGGATGCCGATTTGCAGGATCCGCCTTCTCTCCTTCCTCAGATGATGTCACTTCTCAAGGAAAAGGGTGTTGACTCTGTCGGTACAAGACGTGGTAACCGTAAGGGAGAACCGCCTATAAGAAGCTTCTTTGCAAACTGTTTTTATAAGATCATCAATAAGATTTCCAAGGTCAAATTTGTTCCTGCCGCACGTGACTACCGTCTTATGTCACGCAGAATGCTTGATGCAGTCCTTTCTATGAGCGAATATAACCGCTTTTCGAAGGGTATTTTCGAATGGGTAGGATTCAAGACCGAATGGATAAGCTATTCAAATATCGAACGTGTCGCAGGTACGACAAAATGGTCTTTCTGGGGATTGTTCCGCTATTCGCTTGACTGTATACTTGCATTCTCAACGGCGCCGCTTCACATAAGCTCGTTTGTCGGTGTAGGTATGTGCGGTGTTTCGATAATCGGTGCGCTTGCGATCCTTATCAGAAAATTGGTTTCTTCTGCGTCTGCTGTTTCCGGCTGGGCTTCGATAACCTGTATGATTCTCTTCGTCGGCGGTATCCAGCTTTTCTGTATCGGCGTTCTCGGTCAGTATTTGGCAAAGACCTATCTTGAAACCAAAAACAGACCCGATTATATCGTTGCTGAAACCGAAGACGATATAACCAGAGAATAATCTATGTTCGGATTCAAGAAAAAGCCCCCGAAGAATACGGATTCTCCCGAGTTTCGCCGTTATATGTGCGAAAAGCTTGACGGCAGAGCATTAAAGTATATCCTCGAGCGTGACCCCGAAAAGGGCGACCACGTTATCGGTAAAGGCGGAGTCTTAAGCCTTTATGAAGGCGATTTTACCGTTGTTTGCGGTGGTAAAGCACTGTTCGTTTGCAAGGCGGAAGAACTTCAAGCGTGGGAGTTTATGTCGCTTGACGGCGCAACCTTGACAGGAATTGATAAAGTGACGGGGAAAGAACGCACGATCTTGGCGTATTATACGTACTACAGAGAATAGAAAAAAGGCTGTTGCAAAATCGCAACAGCCTTTAAATTTTTAAAGATTCGAAGCAGGAATAAATTCAACAAGCACACCGTGCAAAACATATCTTTCTTCTTCGTTTGAAGAAACGTTGGCGCAAGTAATAAGCGTACATATTTTCGAATCCGTATTATATTTATTTTTAACGGCAAGTCTGTTAAGGGAAGTGATCTTGTCAAGATAGGAAACGAACGATTCCTGCGAAGAAAACTTTGTTTTTGAGAAAAAGTTCTGGTCGTTTCGGTAACCGCTCAAAACCTTATAGATATATAAGCCGTCTTCCGTATAGACCTCAATATTCATCGTCTTAACAAGCGTGTTTCGGTTTACACTTTCCATAAAGGTCTTAAGCGTTCGGAACATCGTTCCGTTTTTCATGCAGTGACCGTAAAAAACGTTGTTAAGGTTACTGTCATAGTCGTCAGACATATTCGATTCTGCCGTAACACAGCCGGAAGAAGAGCTTGCCCACGTGAAATTGCGGTAGAGATAATAGTCGGTATATTCACCCTTCATA